>CAUZVJ010000034.1:0-13555 GCA_963583225.1 Verrucomicrobiia bacterium | reverse complement strand
CCCGGCTTCAGTTTGCCGGTTCCGACCTCGACCAGTGTCCCGACGATGCCCCGGCACATTTTATACAGAAAACCGTCGCCCTCGATGACCCACATTAGCAGCGACTCTTTTTTGTAGATTTTGCAGGCCGTCACTGTGCGCACCGTCGAGCGCATTTCGTACTCACGCTTCACGGCGAACGCGCGGAAGTCCCGCTTGCCGACGAAGTGCTTCGCCCCGCGCTGCATGCGCTCGAAATCCAGTTCGCGCGGCACGTGCCAAACGGTGTTGTTTTGTAGCGGATCCATCACGGGATGATTCCACACGCTGTAACGGTACTGCTTGCCGCTGGCATCGAACCGCGCATGAAACGTCATCGGCACGCGCTTGGCTTTAACGACCCGCACGTCGTCCGGCAAAAACGAGTTTAAAGCCAGACGCAGTTTCCGTTCTTCGATTCGAAACTCCGCCTTCGGAATCTCCACATGCGCCACCATCCCGCGCGCGTGAACGCCGGTGTCGGTGCGGCTCGAGCTGTGAATTCGTTTTACACTCGGGAAAAGCCGCCGCAGCGCCTCCTCGATTCGCTGCTGGACGGTTACGCCGTTTTTCTGCACCTGCCACCCTTTGTAGTGAGTGCCGTCGTACGCAACGGTCAGTTTGAGTTTCAGATTTTCCATGCTGCTCAAGCCAGACTGTCGAGATAGCTTTGCAACAGGATTGCCGCCGACATTGCATCGACGTTTTGGCGCTTCTTTTTCTTCTTTGCCCTGCCTTGCGTGAGCGACCGGTTGGCCTGCACGGAGGTCAGTCGCTCGTCCCATGTCTTGATCGGCGCAGTGATGCTGTTTTTCAGCACGGCCTCAAACTCTCGCACTTTCATCGTCGCCTCGCCGTAGCTGCCGTCCATATTTCGGGGCATGCCCAGCAGGATCAACTCGACCTCGTACTCGCGCAGTAATTCCTTCAGCCGATCGAGAAAACCGGCGAACGGTTCTGCCGGAATAAACTCCAGCGGTTGAGCGATTATTTTCAACTCGTCGCTCATCGCAACCCCCATCCGGACCGTGCCGTGATCTATGGCTAGTACTCGCATAACCTAGAGCGACTTCATCACCTTGCCAGCTGCTGCGACTGTTTTTTCAATCGCCGCCTCGTCGTGTGCGGCGGAAACAAACCCGGCCTCGAACTGCGACGGGGCAATATAAACTCCCTCCTCCAGCATTCCGTGAAAATATTTACCGAACCTGTCGCGGTCACTTTGCATCGCCTCTGCCATGTTGTGAACCGGCGCGTTGGCGAAATAGCAGCACGACATCGAGCCGATACGCTGCAACTGAACCGCAACACCGGCCGCCTTCGCCGCCTTGGCCAAGCCGTCCGACAGCGCTTGGGCAAGCGCGTCGATTTTTTCGTAAACGGCCCCATCCGTCAACGCCTCCAGCACAGCGACGCCGGCGGCCATGGCCAAGGGGTTGCCGCTCAGCGTCCCCGCCTGGTACACCGGCCCGTCCGGCGCGAGGCAATCCATGATTTCACTCCGGCCGCCAAACGCACCGACCGGCAAGCCGCCGCCGATCACCTTGCCGAAACAGCTCAAGTCCGGCGTGATGCCAAAGCGCCCCTGCGCCCCGGCCAAGCCGAGGCGAAAGCCGGTCATCACCTCGTCAAAAACCAAAAGGGACTCATGCGCGGCGGTGATTTCCCGCAGGAATTCCAAGTACCCATCGCGCGGCAAATACAATCCGGCGTTGGCCGGCACCGGCTCCAGAATTATCCCGGCGATATCCGGACCGTGTTCAGCGAACGCACCCCGCACCGCCTCCACATCGTTGAACGGCAGCACGATCGTTTGGCTGGTGAACTCCGGCGGCACGCCGGCGCTGTCCGGTTGGCCAAGCGTCAACGCGCCCGAGCCGGCCTTGACCAACAGCGAGTCAACGTGGCCGTGATAACAGCCCTCGAACTTGATTATTTTGTTGCGCTTGGTGAAACCGCGCGCCAGGCGGATCGCCGACATCGTCGCCTCGGTGCCGGAGTTGCACATCCGCACCTTCTCCACCGACGGCACGGCGTTGATGACCAACTCCGCCATTCGAACCTCGAGCGGATTCGGGATGCCAAAACTCGTCCCGTGCTCGGCCGTTTTTTGCACCGCATCGACGACCACCCTCGGAGCGTGCCCCAAGATCGCCGGACCCCATGTCCCCACGTAATCGATGTACTCGTTATCGTCGGCGTCCCAGACCGTGGCGCCGCTGGCGCGCACGGCGAAAAACGGATTGCCACCGACAGCGCGAAAGGCGCGCACGGGGGAGTTCACCCCGCCTGGGATGCACTGCAACGCTTTTTCAAAAAGAGACTGTGATTCTGCGCTCAACCGCATGCGGCGACAAAATACCGACTCCCCATCCAAACGCACGCGGAAAGTGCAAAATCAGCCTGCGCTCGTGTCGCTCTCGAGCAAATAATCGGCGATGTGAAGGGCGCGGATTTGGTGCGCGCCGGCTTTGCGGAGGCCGGACTGGATTTGAAGCAGGCAACCGGGATTCGTCGTGATAACCACCTCCGCGCCGGAGTCGATGATGTTCTGCACTTTGCGTTTTTGCAGGCGGCTGGCCATCTCCGGTTCGGTCAAGTTGTAGCTCCCGGCGCTGCCGCAGCAGAGATCGGACTCGGCAAGCTCGATGAGTTCTCCGCCCAACTTGGCTTTCACCAACTCGCGCGGCTCGGTCGTGATCCCCTGCGCGTGGGCCAAGTGGCAGGCATCGTGATACGTCACTTTCTCTCGCGAACCGGAAGCCGCGAGCCGGGAACCGTCCAGCCAAGAAACCAAGTCTTTGACCTTGGCGCTGAACGCTTCGGCCCGTTCCGCCCAAGCGGGATCGTCCTTCAGTAACTCGCCGTAATCGACGAGTGTCGAGCCGCAGCCGGCGGCGTTGATGATGATCGCGTCGAGCGACTGGCCCTCGAACGCCGCAATGTTGCGGCGCGCACAATCCCGCGCCTTGGCCAGTTGCCCGCTGTGGGCATGCAACGCGCCGCAGCAGCCCTGCCCCTTCGGCGTGAGCACGTCCCAGCCGTCGCGGTTGAGCAACTCGACGCTCGATTTGTTCGTGTCGCCGAACATGACCTGCATCACGCAGCCCTCGATAAAGCCGACCTTTCCCCTGGCCTCCCCCTTGGCCAAGCGCTCGGGTGGCAGATTGCCCCCGGCCAAGCGCTGGGGCAGCAGTTCCATCATCTCCCGGGCAAACTTGGGCAACAGAATGCCGAGCCGCAAAAAACGAATCACGCGCACCGGCAACAAGGCCAGACGCATCCGCCACGGGAACGGAAAAACCTGCCCGATGACGAGCCGCCGCAAGAACCATTGGAACAGGCCGCGCCCGTGGTGTTTCTCGATATGGTCGCGCGTCTCCTCGAGCAGCGACCCGTACTGCACCCCGCTTGGGCAGGCGGTCTCGCAGGCGCGGCAGCCGAGGCACAAATCGATGTGACGCACCGGCGCACTATTCACACCCAACTGCCCCGACTGAATGGCGCGCATGATGTAAATGCGGCCACGCGGCGAGTCGTTTTCATTGCCGGTCTCAAGGTAAGTCGGGCAGGACGAGAGGCACAGCCCGCAATGCACACAGGCCAGCGCCTTGGTTTCATCGAGAAATTGCCCGACCGCGCTCATCCGGGGAGCACTCCTTTCGGGTCGAATATTTCTTTCACCCGCTTTTGCAAAACCGGCGACGGTGTTGCGACCGGTTTGGCGCTGGAGTGATAAATGACACCGTTCCCCGCGCGTGCCACGAACGCTTCATCGCCCAGTTTCTGCAACGTCGAAATTAGATTTCCGGGGGCGACCGACGTAAAGTTGAGAGTCGCTTGGCGGAACCCAGCATCGTAATCGAGCGACGCATCATCAGCGAAGCCAAGCGCATTCGCAGCGCCCGACTGGGCCTCGACATCGGCGCTTGGCCCGGCGAAGCCGACGACCAGTGTGAGCGGATCGCCGTCGATTCGGTGCATGTCGAGCACCGTCGCTTGCAGATCGGAGGCCCAGATTTTCTCGAGCAGTTCCTCCGCTTGGCCAAGCGACTTGCACGTCTTGGCCAAGTGCGCCTGCGCTTCCGGCAATGGCAGCAACTTGAACGCCGCCTCAACGATGATGCCCAGTTCATTTTTCGCGCCGACGAACAATCGGCACAGATCGAATCCGGCAACATTCTTGACCACCTTGCCGCCGTTGCGAATCAGCCGCCCGTCCGGCAGCACAACGGCCATGCCGATGACCCAGTCGCGAATCGTCCCGCAACCGAAGCGCCTCGGTCCGTTGAGGTTGCAGGCCAGCAACTCGCCAATTGTAACGGCTTGCGGATGCGGTGGGTCAACCGGCAGCCACTGGCCCGCCTTGGCCAAGCGCGACTGAAATTCGCTCAAGGACATACCGGCCTGCACCGTTGCCGTCATGTCTTCTGGCACATGCTCGATGAGTTCAGCGACAGCCTCCAGTGACACTTCGTCCACTCGCTGCGATTGCGGCAGCAATTCCTGCAACTCTGAAATGGAGCCCGGCTTGATCGTCATGCAGGAATTTGTTTCTTCTGGGTGAACTCGGCGCAGCGCTTTGCGCCGGGGAACATTTTGTGCGGGTTGCATCGTTTTTCCGGATCGAAAACGCGGCGCAATTGCTGCATGGCGTCGAGATCGTCCTTGGCAAACTGCTTGCTCATAAAGTCGATTTTCTCCGCGCCGATGCCGTGCTCGCCGGTGACACTGCCGCCCAGTTCGATGCATTTGCCGAGAATGTCGCTGCCCGCCTGCAGGGCACGTTTCACCTGGCCCGGCTCGCGTTCATCGTAGAGGATCAGCGGGTGGATGTTGCCGTCGCCGGCGTGAAAGACATTGGGGATGCGCAGTTCGTACCTGTCGCTGACAGAGCGGATGAAGCGCATGATTTCCGGCAACTTGCTGCGTGGCACGACGCCGTCCTGGGTGACATAGTTCGGGCTCAGGCGGCCAATCGCCCCGAAGGCGCGTTTGCGGCATTTCCACAGGGCGGCGCGCTCGGCATCGTCCCTGGCCAGGCGCACTTCGCTGGCGTTGTTTTGGCGGCAAACCTCCTCGACCCGCCTGGCCTGTTGCTCGACGCCCTTGGGCAAGCCGTCCAGCTCGACGATCAGCACCGCGCCGGCATCGAGCGGGAAGCCGAAGTGATACGCCTCCTCAAGCGCCTGCGTGATAAGTTGATCCATCATCTCGAGCGCGGCCGGTACTATGCCGGCGGCGATGATGTCGCTCACCGCCTGGCTGGCCTGATCCACACTGTCAAACACGCCCAGGAAGGTCTTGAATGCCGGGGGTGACTTCATGAGTCGAACCAGCACCCGGGTTACCACGCCGAACATGCCCTCCGAGCCGATGCCCGCGCCGCGCAGGTCGTAGCCGCCGACCTCCTCGCCGCCGTCCGGCTCGACGCCCAGCCACTCGGTGCTTCCGTCGGGCAGCACCATCTCGTATCCGAGGATGTGGTTGGTGGTGACACCGTTTTTCAGGGTGTGCGGGCCGCCTGAGTTTGTCGCAATGTTGCCTCCGATCGTGCAGGCCGTCTGGCTCGACGGATCGGGGGCGTAGAACAGACCGTGTTTTTCCGCATCACGGGTGATCCAAGCGTTCACGCAACCGGCCTCAACCAACGCGCGTCGGTTTCGCGGATCGATGGCCAACACGCGGTTCATTCGCGTGAGAGCAATCATGACGCCGCCGTCGACCGCCAACACTGCACCGCTCAGGCTGGTGCCCGCGCCGCGTGGGATGATGGGCAGATCCAACTCCGCGCAGAGGCGAACGACTGCCGTCACTTCCTGCGCGGACCCGGGAAGGACAACCACGGTGGGGAGGTTTTTTTGAAGCGTGTAGGCGTCGCACTCGTAAACAACGAGCTCGCGATCGTCGGCGAGCACGGCATCCCCGCCAACGATTTCAGTCAAAAGGCGGGTGAGGTTCTTTTTGTCTGCCTTGCTGTTCATGCCAACAGATTCATCCGGGTTTGTTAAGATTCGGAATATGAAGCCGCACCCGCTTGGCCAAGCGCAGAGGCGCATCCCCTCCGGGCCGATGTCTCAACAAGATTGACTGCGCCGCCCTTGGCTTGGTTACGCGTCGCCCATACCCTCAATCATTGCGATCAGCGGCAGGAACATCGCGATCACGATGCTGCCCACAATGACGGCCAGAAAGACGATCATGATCGGCTCGATCAACGAGGTGAGTGACTCGACGGCGCGATCCACCTCCTCATCGTACGTGTCGGCGACCTTCTCCAACATCTGGGGCATATCGCCGGTTTTTTCGCCGACATCCACCATGCTGATGACCATCGGCGGGAACACTCGGGAGGCCTCCAGTGGCGCGCAAATGGTTTCACCCTCCTTAACACTGTCGTGGACATCCTGAACGGCTCGCGCCACCACGACGTTGCCGGAAGTGTCCTTGACGATGTTGAGGGCCTGAAGAATCGGCACACCGGAATTGATGAGCGTGCCGAGGGTACGTGCGAATCGGGCAATGGCAACCCTCTCCACCACAGGCCCTATCACGGGGAACAACAGGCTCATCTTGTCCAGAATGTAACGGCCGAAGTTGGTTCGGCCAATCATGGCCAACGCGAAGAAAAAGGCAAAGATTCCAGTCAAGGTCCCCACCGCGTGCAGGCGAATCACGTCACTGATATTCAGGACGAACATCGTGAATGCCGGAAGCCCAGTCCCCATCATGTCCGCGAACACATCCTTGAACTTGGGGATAACGAACACCATCAGAATACCCATGATGACCACCGCAACCACGAGGACGGCGATGGGGTAAAACATGGCGGCCTTGACCTTCCCCTTGATTTTCATAGCCTTCTCCATGAACATGGCCAAGCGGTCGAGCACCACCTCCAGCACACCGCCGAGTTCGCCTGCCTTGACCATGCTGACAAACAGCTTGTTGAACACCTTGGGATGCTGGGCCAAGCCCTCGGAGAACGTCCCGCCTCCCTCAATCACCTCGGACAACTCACCCAGCACCCGTCGCAGTGTGGGGGTTTTCTCCTGCCTTTCGAGCACCTTGAGGCCGGTAAGGAGGGGCAGCCCGGCGGAGGTCAACTGGGCCAACTGGCGGGTGAAGATTGTGAGGTTTTTTTCCTTAACCCTGCCGCTCAACCCGGGGATGTTGATCTCCATGGCCCCGAAGCCCTTTTTTGCCCCTTTTTTGCCCTTGGCCGCGCCGCGCTTGGCTTTCTTCGGGGCTGCCTTGGCCTTCTCCACCTTGGTGGGAGCCAGGCCCATCTCCTGTAACCGGGCCAACGCCTCGGCCTGACTGGCGGCGGGCAGTTCGCCCTTCTCAGTCTTCCCGCTCTGGGTGTTTACAGCTTCGTATTGAAAAGTGGCCATGAATGCGTCCTGCTGTTTTTACGTGTAACGGAGCACCTCTTCCACGGTCGTATCACCATCGTAGATGCCGCGCAAGCCATCTTGTCTCAGGGTGCTCATTCCCATCTCAACGGCTTTTTGGCGAATGACGATGGTTGGCGCAATTTGGTTGATCAAATCCCGTATCGGTTCATTGATCACCAAAAACTCAAAAATACCGCGCCGGCCTAAATAACCGGTGTCGTGACAGGATGAGCAACCCCGACCGTAATGAAACTTGGAGTCGCTCAAGTCAGCCGGTTTCAGGCCCAGCATTTCAAACTGTTTGTCGGTGGGCTCGAACGGGCTTTTGCATTTTTTGCAAATGGTCCGGATCAACCGCTGTGCCAGCACACACAAGAGGGTTGAGGAGATGAGGAACGGCTCAACTCCCATGTCCAACAGTCGCGTGATGGCTCCCGCAGCGTCATTGGTGTGCAGGGTGCTGAGCACCAAGTGACCCGTCAGCGAGGCTTGAATGGATATCTGCGCAGTCTCGAGATCGCGCATTTCCCCGACCATGATGATGTCCGGGTCCTGGCGAAGGAATGCCCGCAGGCCAGCCGCAAAAGTCATCCCGATTGCCTCCTTGACGGGAACCTGCATGATTCCGTCAATGTCAAACTCGACCGGATCCTCCACCGACAAAATCTTTGTGCCGATGGAGTTTATCTCATGAAGCGTGGAATACAGGGTGGTGGTTTTTCCGCAACCGGTCGGCCCCGTTACAATAAAAATGCCGTTGGGCGTTCTTGCGATTTCCTTGATCTTGGTCAGCATGTCATCCGGGAAACCAAGCGCATCCAAGTCCAGCTTGATGGCCTCGCGATCCAGCACGCGCAGCACGACGGATTCACCGAACTGCGTCGGCAGGCAGGACACACGAAGATCGATTTTGCGGCCGTCGGGCATGATGCGGGGAATGCGGCCGTCCTGCGGGCGGCGGCGTTCGTCCGGCTTGAGATCCGCCATGACCTTGATACGGCCCACCACGTTCGGTGCGAGGCTCTTCGGGGGACTTGTCAACTCGTAGAGCGCCCCGTCCACCCGGGCCCGAATCTTGAAATCATTCTCGAACGGCTCGAAATGAATATCGCTGGCACGATCCCCGATGGCCGTCACCAATACAGCGTCCACAAAGGCGGCTATGTCTCTCTCATCCCCTGAGACATCAATCCGCTCGATGTCCTCATCCTCCGCTTTTCCATCGTCGGATGAGTCCACGCCCATTTCCTTGAGGATCTCCTCAAACGCGGCTCCCCCGGCTGCGGCATCCGCCTCGTCCTCGCCATAATGCTCCTTGACCGCGGCAACCACCTGGGCCGGATCGGCAACCACGATCTGAATGTCCAGACCCGTCGTAAAGCCAATCTCATCGATCGCGGCAGGATCGAGCGGATCTTCAAAAGCCACCTGCAAGGTCGGCTCGAAATAAGACACCGGAACGCACTTGTACTGCTTGGCCAATTCGGACGGCAACAGCTTGGTTAATTCCGGCGTGACCAGGGCATCGTTGAGATCCATCGACTCGGCGCCAAGATGATCGCAAAGAATCTGGATGATCCTGTCTGCGTCCAGGTAATCCAACTCCACCAACGCCTGAAAGGCGCTCACCCCCTTGGTCTCCACCTCGCCGGCGGCCTCCTCAAGCTGGAAATCGTCCAGCAGATTCTGCTCCGAAATCAATGACAGCAGTGGGATGGACAAATAGTCGGCCATCAGGCTTGCTCATCCTCCTCTTCTTCAGCCGCCATCCCGGCCTGGATCGAGCGGAGTTTTTCCATAATGCTCCCAGGATCCTGTGCCTTGGTGATGACCTCATCCTCCGAGATCTTGCCAGCTTGGTATAACTCCAACAGAAATGAGTCGAGGTTCACCATGCCGTACTTGGCGCCGGTTTGAATGTCAGAGTTGATCCGATAGGTCTTATTGTCACGAATCAACGCCGATATGGAGGGTGTCAGGTTCATAATTTCAAAGGCGGCCACCCGGCCCGGCTTGTCAGCACGGGGACAGAGCAACTGGGAAATCACAGAGACCAGCACCGTGGAAAGCTGGATGCGGATGGTGTTCTGCTGGTTGGTGGGAAAGGCATTCACGATACGGTCGATGGTCTTGGAAGCGCCTGTCGTGTGGAGCGTGCCAAACACCAGATGCCCCGTCTCCGCCGCGGTAATGGCCGCCTCGATCGTCTCCAGATCACGCATCTCACCCACCAGAATGATGTCCGGATCCATCCGCAGGACGCGCCGCAGCGCCTCGCCGAAGCTGGGCACGTCCACGTGCACCTCGCGCTGGGTAATTATTGCGGCCTTGTGGTTGTGATAAAACTCAATGGGATCTTCAACGGTGACAATATGGGCGTCATCCCGTTCCATGTTGATGATGTCAATCATGGAGGCCAGCGTGGTGCTTTTGCCGGAGCCTGTTGGGCCGGTACACAGGACCATGCCACGCGGCTTGTACAACAACTCCCTCACTGAGGGCGGCAGGCCAATCTGCTCGAGCGTCAGCAGCGTTGTCGGTATCTGCCGCAACACCACTGCGAATCTTCCCCTCTCCTTGAAAACGCTCACCCGGAACCGGGCCATGTCACCAAACGCAAAGGCGAAGTCCGCCCCGCCACGCTCACGCACCTCCTGGACATTCTCGTCGGACGTGATGGAACGCATCAGCTCCTCAGCCACCTCATCCGTGAGAGCCGGGCCATCCACCTTCTGCAAAATACCGTGCATGCGGATCACGGGGGGCACCCCCACCCGGATGTGAAGATCGGACGCTCCCTCCTTCACCACAAGGTGCAACAAATCTGACATTACATAGGACATAGCTATCTCAATTAACCGGTCAATCCTCGTCACCCACCGTGACGCGCATCACCTCATTCGCCGTGGTCATGCCGGCGACCGCTTTGCGAGCGCCATCCTCGCGAAGCGTGCGCATGCCCACTTCACGGGCGCGCTTGCGCAACTCCGTGGTGGTGACCTTGTTGACGATCATCTTTCGGCTTTCATCGTCCACAACGAACACCTCGAACAAGCCAAACCGGCCCTTGTGCCCGGTGCCGTTGCATTTGTCGCAACCCTTTCCAGCCTTGAAATTGGGATTCTTGATGTTTTTCGGGTCGAGGCCAAGCGCCAGCAGTTCGCTTTCCGCCGGCTCGGCCGGGGCTTCGCATTTCGGGCAAATCTTCCTCACCAGACGCTGCGCCATGAGGCAGCGGGTGGCCGAGGCGATCAGGAACGGCTTCACCCCGATATCGGTCAGGCGGGTCACGGCCGATGGCGCGTCGTTGGTGTGCAGCGTGGAGAAAACCAGATGACCGGTCAGCGACGCATTAATCGCGATGGTGGCCGTCTCAAAGTCACGAATCTCGCCCAGCATCACCACGTTCGGTGCCTGCCGCAGCATCGCCCGAAGCGCGTTGGCAAAGGTCAGGCCCACCGCCGTGTGAACCTGCACCTGGTTGATGCCCTCGAGCAGGTACTCGACCGGATCCTCGACGGTGATGATCTTGCGGTCCGGTTTGTTGATGTAGTTCAGGCAGGAGTACAGGGTGGTGGTCTTGCCTGAGCCGGTCGGCCCGGTCACCAGCAGGATTCCATCGGGCAACTGGATCAAGTCCTCGAATGTGCGCTGGTCGTCCGCCAGAAAACCCAACTGGCCAAGGCCAAGTTTCAGCCCCTCCTTGTCCAGCAAACGCATGACGATGCTCTCACCATGCGTGGTCGGAAGGCAGCTGACTCGGAGATCGATGGTCTTGCCACCCACGTTGGCCTGGATGCGGCCGTCCTGCGGGATTCGTTTCTCGGCGATGTCCATCTCGGCCATGATCTTGAGGCGGCTGGTCACCGATGCCTGCAACCGTCTCGGCGGCGCCTTCTGCTCGTGGCAGAGGCCATCCACCCGGTAGCGCATCCGGAACCGCAACGCCAACGGCTCAAGATGAATGTCCGACGCACCCATCCGGAACGCCTCCACGATCATGGTGTTGACCAGCTTGATGATCGGCGCGTCTGCATCGACGGCGCCCCCATCGTCCTCCACACTCACTTCGCCCAATGTGCTGATCTGCACCTCCCCCTCGGTGATGTCCTGAATCAGTTGGCTGACGCTGTCGTCCCGCGCCGCCCCGTAATACTGCTTGAGAGCGCCCTCGATCTCCTCCTCATCGGCCACACTGATCTTCACCTCCTTGTTCAGCGCTTGGCCAAGCGCGTCGATCGCATCCAGATCCGAGGGATCTGACATCGCCACCGTGACGCTGAGGTCGTCCTGGTAAAGCGGCACCACCTTGTACTGGTGGGCCACGGACCGGGGCACGGAGGAGATGACATCGTCCTCAATCGACTGTTCGGCGAGTTCGATGAACTCTGCTCCGAATTGCGCCGCCTTGGCCTGTGAGACCTGAATCTGCATGACCACACCCTTGGTGACGAGCGTGTCCACAACCCCCTCCCCGCTCGACATGGCCTCGTCCTCGGCGAGCGCACGCTCCTCGTCCGTCACCACCCCCATCTCGGTCAGTGTTTCCAGTAAATAGTCGTCTCGTGCAGACACAGTCTTGAATTAAACAGCCCTCAACCCCAAAAGCGCGGACAGCCTATCCTCATCGGGAGCAAAGTAAAAGCAGACAAAAAAAACTTCAGGCGAACCCCATGCGCCTTGAAAAGGGCGCAAAGGGCTACCCGAAGCGCCCCGGTCAGCCAAGTCTAAAATCGTTTTTTCGTGTCCCTCCCATAAATCGCCCCCACGGAACGGGTGGGTTCCACCTCGCCTATTACAAAAACGGAAAACTTTCAACCGCGAATGGACACGAATGGACGCGAAACCAAAAATCAACGGACGCGCTTGGCCAAGCTCCCCCGTGCCTGAAACCTGAAAATTCGCGTTGATTCGCGTCAATTCGCGGTTGAAAAACTTGGATTGTGACGAGAAGAAACCCGCCCTCCCCGTCCGGCGATCGCGCCCTGTTTGCCTTCGTGAGCCAATTCCGCCACTGTCTCCCAAGCCGCGCTTGGCCAAGCGCTGGCCAAGCCTCACGCATGGAGACTCCTCTGCAACTGGTCATCGGGATCGATGGTGGCGCCACATACAGCCATGGGGTGGCGGCAACACACGACGGCCGGGTGCTCGCCGTCGTCCACTCCGCGTCGATGAATTTCACCGGCTCCTACCAAAAGGAGGTCCGGCGGCGCGTGAGCGAAATCCTCCGCGACCTCGAGTTGCAGCTGCCTTTCTCCAACGAATTCACCCATTACGCCGTCTCCGCAGCCGGCATCTTCAACGAGGCCACAACCGAGCAGAAGGAAAAGCTCTGCGGAAAAATCCATCCCTGGAAACGAACCCGCCTCGTGGGCGACTCCGTCGCCGCCTTTCAAGGCGCCACGCTTGGTCGGCCCGGCGTGCTGGTCATTTGCGGAACCGGCACCAGCATCATTGTCTGCAATGAGGATGGGGAGTTCACGCAACTCGGAGGATGGGGGCCACTGCTCGACGATGTCGGCAGCGCTTACTGGATTGCCGTGAAATGCATCCGGGCCGCCATTGCCGAGTTTGAGCAAACCGGCCCCGGGACCTCAATCACAGAGGCTCTTTGCGACTGGTACGAGGTCAAAAACGTGCAGGGCCTGATCCCGGTGATTTATCATCCCGAGTTCACACGCGACAAGTTCGCCATTCTCGCCTCCAAGCTGGACAGGGAAATCGGGAACGCCGACCCGGTGTATCAGCAAATCTGCAGCGAAGCCGGCCAAGCCGTCGCCAGCCTCACCATCCAAGCCGTCGAAAAGTCCGGCCTGCAAGCCTCGCCGCTGCCGTTGTTCTATTCCGGCGGCGTGCTCCTTTTCAACCGAACGGTGATGAAAGCCTTCGAGGAAACCGTTCGCGGGAAGTTCAGCGTGATGCTCAGCCAGCCCCGTCTGCCGACTGTGCTCGGCGCAGTCATGCTGGCCCTGCGGGACACCGACGTGGAAATCACCGACACACTCGTCGAGCAACTCGACACGACCTACAAAAACGTCGACGAGCTCGTCTCCAGTTGATGCCGCGACTGGCGCCGAAAACAGCGCCGGTCAGCTCGCCTCCTCGTGCTCGATTTCCTCCCCCCAATCCCCAATCTTCAG
>CAUZVJ010000033.1:0-13578 GCA_963583225.1 Verrucomicrobiia bacterium | reverse complement strand
CGCATCGCAAACGACCGCCAGCCACGCCACCGAGTTGCTCCGGCGCAGCCTGGCCAACGGCCGGCTTGGCCACGCGTATTTGTTCGTTGGCGGCACGATCGAGTCGCTCGAGGCCCACGCGACCGGGTTGGCGCGGACGCTCAACTGCCAGTCGCCGCCCGCGACCGGCGAAACCGGCATCCCACTCGAAGCCTGCGGCGGCTGCATCCCGTGCCGCAAGGTCGATTCGGGCAACTTCCCCGATCTCGACTTTGTCCGGCCGGAGAAAAAATCGCGCATCATCAGCATCGAGCAAATCCGGAATCTCACCCGCAAGGTGTCGCTCAAGCCAACCGAGGGACGCTATAAGGTGGCGATCATCACCGGCGCCGACCGCATGCCCGGCCCCACGTTCAACGCCTTCCTCAAGACGCTGGAGGAGCCGCCGGAACGGACGGTGTTCATCCTGTTGACTGTTCACCCGGATCGACTCGGGGAGACGGTTCGCTCCCGTTGCATGCGGGTGAACTTCGGGGGAGAGGCCGACGTGCAACTCAAGGCCAACGACGCGGCTTGGCTTAAGTCGTTTGTCGGCATGAGCGCCGAGGCCGATGCGGGGCTGATGGGGCGCTATCGGTTGCTCGGCAACCTGATGGAACACTTGGCGGCCAAGCGCGACACCATCGAGGAAATCCAGGAGGAAGCGTCGCCGCTGAACCGGTACGCCGACATCGAGCCGACGCTCCGAGAGAAATTGAAGGAGGAACTCAAGGCCTCAATTGAGGCCGAGTACCGGCGACAGCGCGGGCAGTTTCTCGCCGGGCTGCAATGGTGGCTGCGCGACGTGTGGCTGGCGGCGCTCCGGCAGGGCCGGGAGCTGCTGCATTTTCAGGATTGGGCCGACACCTCGGAGACCGTCGGCCAGCGGTTGACCCCCGGGCAGGCGCTCGAGAACTTGCAATCGATCGAGGCGACGCAGCGGCTGCTCGAGACGACCAACGTGCAGGAGGCGCTCGCGCTCGAGGTTGGCCTGCTCAAGCTCAAACTCTGACCGGCCCCGATGCTCGCCGACACTCCAGGGCAAAAGGATCGCGTCTTTTTGATCCTCACCGGCGTCTGGCTTTTCACCGCGCTGTTCCTCTTCGGCAACCCGGTCATTCTCGATTATCTGCACCCGCCCAAAAGCGTGATTCTGGGCGGCGAGAGCCCGTCGAACGTCCTCCCGTACCTAGGCATCCTCGCCGTGCTGGGGCTGGCGTGCGTGCTCGGTTTTTCGCGCTTGGCCAAGCCAAAACTGCGTTTACCGGCGGGAGTGCCCAAATGGCACGCATGGCTGCCTGCCGCCTGGCTGGGGTGGCAGTTGCTGTCGTTTTTGCAGACGGAAAACCAAGCGATGTCGCAAGCAACGGTGATCCATTTTGCCTCGTGCCTCGCGGCGTTTTATCTGGGGCTGTTCGTGCTGGGCCGGATGCGCTTGGCCAAGCTGGCGCTTTGGGGGGCGGCGCTCGGCTTGATGCTGAATCTCGCGGACGCCTGCATTGAAAAAACCGGCGGACTCGAGCAGGCACGTAAAAGCATCATCGCACAGATCGAGTCCGGCGAACTGGATCCGGCAACGCTGCCGGCCAAGGCGCGGGACGCGGGGAAAACCATCCCGCCGGAAATCGAAAAACAGATCGCCACCCTGCCGCCCGGAACGGCGGCCAAAGTACGTCAGCTTCCGATCGAGCTGGTCAAGCGCATGTACAGCACGCGGCTTTACGGATACATGTTTTACCCGAACGCCCTGGCCGGAGTGATCCTGCTGCTGCTGCCGGTGTCGCTCGCGCTGCTGCTTGGCCAAGGGCGCTGGCGGTTGCCCCGCGCCGCGCTCGCGCTTGGCCTGGGGGCGCTCGGCTTGGCCTGCCTTTATTGGTCCGGCTCGAAGGCGGGTTGGCTGATCGCATTGGCATTGCTCGGCGCTTGGTTTCTGAATTTGCCAGTGCCAAAAAAAATGAAGCTGGGCTTGGCCGGCGCGGCGATGATGCTTGGCTTGGCCGGGTTCGCCGTGAAGTACGCCGACTACTTTGACCGCGGGGCGACGAGTGTCGGGGCGCGGTTTGGCTACTGGCGTGCCGCTGCGCAGACGGCGATGGAGAAGCCGCTGTTGGGCACCGGGCCAGGGACCTTTCAGCTCGCGTACAAGCGGCATCGCGCGCCCGGGGCCGAGCCGACGCGGCTGACGCACAACGACTATCTACAGCAGGCGAGCGACTCCGGCTGGCCGGGGTTTGCGCTGTACGCGGCGTTCATCGGTGGAGCGGCGTGGATACTGGCCCGGCGGCGGCTGGACGATCCACTGCTGATCGCCGTGCGACTTGGCCTGCTGGCCTGGGCGCTGCAGGGGTTCGTTGAGTTCGGGCTGTACATCCCGGCGCTGGCTTGGCCGGCTTGGCTGATGCTGGGCTGGCTGCTGGCCTCGCCTACAAATTGGTTCGACAAAAGTGCGGCGACTGAATGATAATCGGCGCGGACATGAAGGTACTGTTCCTCAACGGCCCCAACCTAAACCTGCTGGGCCAACGCGAACCGGAGATTTACGGCAGCATGAAGCTGTCGGACATTGAGGATATGGTTCGTGAACATGGCGAGCGGCATGGCGTCGAGGTGGTGTTTCACCAATCCAACCACGAGGGCGAACTGGTGACGCAGGTGCAGCAGTCGGCCGGCGACTACGACTACGTGATCCTCAACGCGGCGGCGTACACGCACACGAGCATCGGGCTCAAGGACGCCATCGTCGGCGCGGGCGTGAAAGCGATCGAGATACACCTTACCAACGTCCACGCCCGCGAGTCGTACCGGCAAACATCGATCATCGCCCAGGCCTGCATCGGCAGCATTAACGGCTTCGGGGCGGGGTCGTACATCCTCGGCCTCGAGGCGGCGATCCTGCACAACAAAACCAACGACTGATTTTTTGATGAAATTTCACATCACACTTGCGATGGCATTGCTCGCCGGCTTGGCCGCTGGTTGCGTCAACAAACTGCGGATGACCGAGCCGACCCGCAGTGTCGGCGAGCAATTACTGCTCAGCACCGCCATCGACCGGGCGCTCTCCGAACTGGACATGGAAGCGATCGGCCGCCTGAAAGGCTTCAAGGTTTACCTTTCGACAACTTACCTGCAAACGCTCGACCAGGAATACCTGATCGGTTCCCTCCGTGACCTGCTCTTCTCCAACGGCGTGCTGGTGGTTGATGAGGTCGAGCAGGCGCAGATGATCGTTGAGGCGCGTAGTGGTGCCAATTCACTGGACAGTGCTGCGGTCACTCTGGGTATTGCCGAGGATCAGGCCATGCCCAACCCGATTACCGGCGCCGCAATCGCCCTGCCGGAGTTGGCGTTGTTCAAAAAGCAAAACAACATCTCGATTACCACGGTGGCCCTGGTGGCCTACCACGCCGACACTCGGGAACACATTTTTTCCTCCGGTGCATTGCTCGGGAGTGCCTATGACCGGCATTACCAGTTCCTTGGCCTCTTCCGGCTGCGCTTCACGGACGTGCCCGAACTGAAAGCCATCAAAAGTCAGAATCAATTTACTCCGTGGATACCACGCGTACTAAAACCCCCATTTAATCGGTAAAGCTATAATCTCAACCCTCCCCACTAATTAGGGATAAATACCATCGGCTTGGCCAAGCGCAAAATCTGTTGCAAAATCCCGTTGACGGTTGGGTGAACCCCGCTAGCATGCCCGCCCCGATTTCCGGGAAACAATCTGATAGATTTTTTTGATATGGCAGTAAAAGTAGCAATCAACGGATTCGGCCGAATCGGCCGTTTGGCTTATCGTGCAATGGTGGAACAGGGCCTCGTCGGCGACGCAATCGACGTGGTGGCCGTGGGCGACATCGTCCCGGCAGACAGCCTCGCCTACCTTGTGAAATACGACTCAACGCAGGGCACCTTCCCCGGCGAAGTCACCCATCGGGGGGATGACACAATCATCGTCAACGGCGACGAGATGAAAGTGGTCAGTGCCCGCGAGCCCAGCGGCCTGCCGTGGAAGGAACTCGGCGTGGACGTTGTCATTGAGTCCACCGGCCTGTTCACCGCCGCCGAGAAATCTCAGGGCCACATTGAGGCCGGCGCCAAAAAGGTCATCATCTCCGCACCGGCCAAGGGCGAAGACCTCACTGTCGTGATGGGCGTCAACGATAACCTCTACGATCCAGCAAACCACCACATCGTCTCCAACGCCTCCTGCACCACCAACTGCCTCGCGCCGGTCGTGCACGTGCTGCTCAAGGAAGGCTTCGGCTTCGCCGAGGGGTTGATGACCACCATCCACGCCTACACCGCCACGCAGAAAACCGTGGACGGCCCAAGCCGCAAGGCATGGCGTGACGGTCGTGCCGCCGCCACCAACATCATCCCGGCCAGCACCGGCGCTGCCAAGGCGGTCAGCCTCGTTTGCCCGGAAGTGAAGGGTAAGTTGAGCGGCATGGCCTTCCGCGTGCCGACCCCGACCACCTCGGTCGTGGACCTGACATTCAAGACCGAGAAGAGCACCAGCTACGACGAAATCTCCGCCGCGATGAAAAACGCGAGCGAGACGTACCTGAAAGACATACTCGCCTACACCGAGGATGAGGTTGTCAGCACAGACTTTATCCACTGCGCCAGCTCGAGCATTTTTGACAAGGGAGCGGGCATGGAGTTGAACGAAAACTTCTTCAAGCTCGTGAGTTGGTACGACAACGAGTGGGGCTACTCCAACCGCGTCGGCGACCTGCTCAAGTTGATGATCGACAAGGGACTGTAAGCCGCAGGCCGCTTGGCCAAGCGCGAGGAAAACCAACCGCGCGGCAGTCATTCTTTCCTTTTCGTCCGCCACTCGCCCGCTACACTTCGCCGCGTGAATGTTTTCACTGCGGAACTGGTCGGCACCTTCCTGCTCATCCTGCTGGGCGGCGGCGTATGCGCAAATGTCAGCCTGAAAAAAACCGCCGGGCACGACTCCGGCTGGATCGTCATCACCGCCGGCTGGGGCCTCGCGGTGGCCATGGCGGTGTACGCCGTGGTGAACGTGAGCGGCGCGCACATTAATCCCGCAGTGACCCTTGGCCTGGCGAGCATCGGCAAATTGCCATGGAACGACGTGCCCAAATATGTGGCGGCGCAAATGCTCGGCGCCATCCTCGGCGCAGCCACTGTGTGGCTCGCCTACCTGCCCCATTGGGAAGCCACCGAGGATCCCGCCGCCAAGCTCGGGGTCTTCTCCACCGCACCGGCCATTCGCAAGCCGTTCGCCAACCTGCTCTGCGAAATCATCGGCACCTTTGCCCTCGTGCTCGGCGTGCTCGCCATCCTTTCGCCAGAGGTCATGACCGCTGAACAAAAGGAAATGCAAAAGGAATGGGCACTTGGCCTCAAGCCATTGCTCGTTGGCCTGCTGGTTTTTGCCATCGGCCTGTCGCTGGGCGGGCCCACGGGATATGCCATCAACCCCGCGCGCGACCTCGGCCCGCGCATCGCGCATGCGCTGCTGCCCATTGCCGGCAAGGGCGGCTCGGACTGGAGCTACGCGTGGATCCCCGTTGTGGGCCCCTGCATCGGCGGCGTGCTGGGCGCGCTGGTTTACAAATGGCTATGGATCGCGCAATCTGGCGCCACTCCATGAGGTAGGCGAGACGAAGCTCTTCGGCAATACCAACCCCGATTGCCGGTATTGCGCGTGACCGGCAGGCCGCCCCCTCCGGCCAATACTGCCGGTTCAGAAACAGGATAGACGTCTCTCTCGAGCCGCCATTTTTATTGCCAGCCAAGCGCTTGGCCAAGCGGTTATGGCAACGGCTACAGGACGTGGGAGTGCAAAAACCCTATGATCCATTCCGCAGACATGGATCAAGGTCGTAGCGATCGAGATTCATCACCTTGTCCCACGCGGCCACGAAGTCTCGCACAAACGCCGGCTGCGAGTCGTCGCAGGCATAGACTTCCGCTATGGCCCGGAGTTGGGAGTTCGAACCAAAGACGAGGTCGACGGCGGTGCCGGTCCACTTGATTTCGCCCGTGCCGGAATCGCGTCCCTCGAAAAAGTGCTCGCACCTGGAGGACTTCTTCCACTCCGTGTTCAAGCCAAGCAGGTTCACGAAAAAATCGTTGGTCAACGTTCCGGGTCGCTTGGTGAAAACGCCCAGTTCGGACTGTCCGACATTTGCGTTCAAGACGCGCAGGCCGCCGACGAGCACGGTCATCTCCGGAGCGGTCAGCGTCAGCATCTGCGCACGATCCACCAGCAGTTCCTCCGCCGATCGCTTGTGATCGGTTTGGAGGTAGTTGCGGAACCCGTCCGCAGTCGGTTCGAGCACGGCAAAGGAGTCGATGTCGGTTTGCTCCTGCAACGCGTCGGTGCGACCCGGCGAGAAGGGAACCTGCACATCGTGCCCAGCCTGCTTCGCAGCTTCCTCGACGGCCGCGCACCCACCCAAAACGATCACGTCCGCGAGCGAGACCTGCTTGCCGTCGGACTGCGAGCTGTTGAAATCATTCTGGATTTGCTCGAGGGTCTTCAGCACCTTCCCCAGTTCAGCGGGCTGGTTGACTTCCCAGTCCTTTTGTGGCGCGAGGCGAATGCGCGCCCCATTCGCCCCGCCGCGCTTGTCTGTGCCGCGGAACGTTGCCGCCGACGCCCAGGCGGTCGAGACCATCTGGGAAATGGACAGGCCTGATGCGAGTATCTTGCCCTTGAGATCCGAGATGTCTTGCTCCCCGATCAATTCATGACTGACGTCGGGGACGGGGTCTTGCCACAGCTGCGGCTCCGCAGGAACCGACGGGCCGAGACACCGCGAGCGAGGCCCCATGTCGCGGTGCGTCAGCTTGTACCACGCCTTGGCGAAGGCGTCTGCGAACTCGGCACGGTTTTCGTGGAAACGCTGCGAAATCGGCGCATAGATCGGATCCATCTTCAGCGCGATATCCGTCGTGAACATCATGGGGGCGTGCTTCTTCGACGAATCGTGAGCATCCGGCACCGTGCCCTTAGCTGATGCATCCTTGGGAGTCCACTGTGACGCACCGGCCGGACTCTTTGTCAACTCCCACTCATAGCCGAACAGGTTGTCGAAGTAATTATTGTCCCACTTCACCGGGTTGGTGGTCCACGCGCCCTCCAACCCGCTGGTGATCGTGTCGCCACCGCTGCCGCTGCCAAAACTGTTTTTCCAGCCGAGGCCTTGCTCCTCGAGGCTGGCACCCTCAGGTTCGGGACCGACGTGCTGATTCGGATCGGCGGCACCATGGGCTTTGCCGAATGTGTGTCCGCCGGCAATCAGCGCAACCGTCTCCTCGTCATTCATCGCCATGCGAGCAAACGTCTCCCGAATGTCCACGGCCGCCGCAAGCGGATCCGGCTTACCATTTGGCCCCTCCGGATTCACGTAAATCAGGCCCATTTGAACAGCGCCGAGAGGGTTCTCGAGATCCCGTTCGCCGCTGTAACGCTCGTCTCCCAGCCACGTCTCCTCAGGCCCCCAGTATATGTCCTCTTCGGGTTCCCAGACATCCTCGCGCCCGCCGGAGAAACCGATCATCTTTAATCCCATCGACTCCAGAGCACAGTTACCGGTGAAGACCATCAGGTCGGCCCACGAGATTTTCTGACCGTACTTCTGTTTGATCGGCCAGAGCAACCGACGCGCCTTGTCGAGACTCACATTGTCGGGCCAACTGTTGAGAGGAGCAAAGCGGAGTGTGCCGGAGCTTGCGCCACCACGGCCATCGCCGATGCGGTACGTGCCTGCGCTGTGCCACGCCATCCGGATAAAGAGCGGCCCATAGTGGCCGTAGTCGGACGGCCACCAGTCCTGTGACGTTGTCATCAATGCTTCAATGTCCTTCTTCAGTGCGTCCAAATCGAGTTTCTTGAACTCCTCGGCGTAGCTGAACTCCTTGCCCATTGGATCTGGCAGGGGAGAGTTCTGGTGAAGAACTTTCAGGTTCAACTGATTTGGCCACCAGCGTTGGTTCGCCGTAGTCCCAACCGCCGTGTGTCTGCGAGATCCGCCCATTACCGGGCACTTACTTTCGGTCGTCATTATTTTATCTTTAATCGACTAACGCAGCTGGCAGCAATGACAGCCGGTGTCTGGTCGGCGCAGGCACGATGCCCTTGACGGAGTTTGTAGTCAAGAAATCAGCCGCCCATCGCCCACATTCACTTGGACGACCGAACCGAGGTGATGCGTTTTCGCGTCGACCTTTTTTAGCCCACGATCATCCCGGCGGCGACGGTGTTGTTCGTCCGCTCGTCGATGAGGATGAAGCTGCCGGTGGCGCGGTTGCGCCGATACCGATCGTAGTGCAGCGGGGCGCTTGTCTGCAGCGAGATACGGGCAATGTCGTTGAGGCGCACCTCCCGATCGTCCTTCAGCTTGTGCAGGGTGTTGATGTCCATCTTGTATTTCAACTCCTTCACAAGGCACTTCACGTCATTGGTGGTGTGGCGCAATGTGTAACGACCGCGTTCCTGCAAATTCGCCTCGGAATTGAACCAGCAAATCATCGCTTCAATTTGCTGGCTGCTTTGTGGCGGGTTGTTTTGTTTGACGATCATGTCGCCTCGGCTGATGTCGATCTCGTCCTCGAGCGTGACGGTCACGGACATTGGCGCAAAGGCTTCCGGCACATCACCGTGGATGTCGTGGATGCCCTTGATGCGCGACTGGAAGCCGCTCGGCATCACGGTCACCTCGTCACCCGGCTTGAACACGCCCCCGGCCACGCGACCGGCGTAGCCTCGGAAGTCGTGCCACTCGTCGCTGTGCGGGCGGATGACCCATTGCACCGGGAACCGCGCGTCCACATGGTTATGCTCGTTGCCGATGTACATCGTCTCAAGAGTGTAAAGCAGCGGGCTACCCAGATACCAATCCATGTTCGCGGAGCGCTCCACCACATTGTCACCCAGCAGTGCGCTGACGGGGATGAAATCGATGTGCGGCACCTCGAGGCGCGAGGCAAATTCCTTGTAGTCCGCCACGATCTCGTTGTAGCGATCCTCACTCCAATCGACGAGATCCATCTTGTTCACGCAAACAATGATGTGCTGAATTTGCAGCAGGCTGGCGATGAACGAGTGGCGGCAGGTCTGCTCGATCAAGCCGTTGCGCGCGTCGATCAAAATGATCGCCAAGTTCGCCGTCGAGGCGCCGGTGACCATGTTGCGCGTGTACTGAATGTGGCCCGGCGTGTCGGCGATAATGAACTTGCGCTTGGGCGTGGCGAAGTACCGGTACGCCACGTCGATCGTGATGCCCTGCTCGCGCTCGGCACGCAGTCCGTCGGTCAGCAACGCGAGGTTCACGTTTTCGTCGCCGCGCTGTTTGCTCGACTGCTCAACGGCGTCCCACTGATCTTCAAAAATCGATTTACTGTCGTACAGCAACCGCCCGATGAGCGTGCTCTTGCCGTCATCCACGCTGCCCGCAGTCGTGAACCGCAACAGATCCATATCCAAATAGCCTTTCGTTTCGTTACTCATCGAAATTAAAAATACCCTTCCTTTTTGCGGTCTTCCATTGCGGTTTCGCCGCGCTTGTCGTCAGCCCGGCCGCCGCGCTCGGTTTGGCGGGCGGCGGCGACTTCCTCAATGATGTCGTCCACGTTGTTGGCAATACTCTCGACCATGCCGGTGCAGGTCATGTCGCCGACGGTGCGGCAACGCACGTTGGCACTCTCCCACTTTTCGCCGTCGAGCAGCGTGATGTGCTCACACCGGCCGAGCAGTACGCCGTCGCGTCGGACGAACTCGCGCTTGTGCGAAAAATAAATGCTCGGCAGCGGGATGTCTTCCATTTTGATGTACTGCCAAACATCCATCTCCGTCCAGTTGCTGATCGGGAAAATGCGGAAGTTTTCGCCGAAGTCCATCCGGCCGTTGAACAGGTTCCACAACTCAGGCCGCTGATTTTTCGGATCCCATTGGCCGAACGAGTCGCGGTGCGAAAAGATGCGTTCCTTCGCACGCGCCTTTTCCTCATCGCGCCGCGCGCCGCCGAGGCAGGCGTCGAACTTGTGCTGCTCGATGGTGTTCAGCAGCGCGGGGATTTGCAGACGATTTCGGCTTGGGTTCGGACCGGTCTCCTCCTTGGCCCGGCCGGCGTCGATCTCCGCCTGCACACTGCCGATGATCAGTTCCGCGCCGACCTCCTTGGCCAAGCGGTCGCGAAACTCGATCGTCTCGTCGAAGTTATGCCCGGTGTCCACATGCACCAGCGGGAACGGCAGCTTGGCCGGCCAAAACGCTTTCTGCGCCAAGCGCACCATGATGATGGAATCCTTGCCGCCGGAAAACAGCAGGGCCGGTCGCTCAAACTGCGCCGCCACCTCGCGCATCACGTAGATGGACTCGGCCTCGAGTTGCTCCAAATGGGTTAGTTGATAGCTTTTGTGTTCGCTCATTTTATGACTTGAGCAATGCCAAACGCGGATGCACCGCCCGGTAAAGTTGCTCGAGAGATTCGCTCTCCCCTTGTTCGTCGGTGTTCAAAATCAAGTCGGCAGCCTCGCGCGGTTCGGGCGGCTCGAACGCCGAATCCTTGCCGGTAAACTGCTTCACCTCACCGGCCTTGGCCTTGGCGTACAGGCCTTTCACGTCACGCCGCTCGCATGTCTCGAAACAGCACTCGACGTACACCTCGAGGAAATCCGCTTGGCCAACGATCTCGCGGGCCATCGCGCGAAGCTCATTTCGCGGACAAATGAACGACGCAATCGTCACCACGCCCGCATTGGCGAAGAGCTTGGCCACCTCAGCGATGCGCCGGATGTTTTCCCGCCGATCGTCGTCCGAGAAACCAAGGTTGCTGTTCAAGCCGGTGCGGATGTTGTCGCCATCGAGCACTTGGGTGAAAACGCCCTCGCCGTGCAGTCGCCGTTCCAGCGCGTTGGCCAAGGTGCTCTTGCCGCTGCCGGACAAACCGTAAAGCCAAACAACCAACCCGCGCTGTTTCAGCAACGCCTCCTTGGCCTCGCGACTGAGCAGCTGCCCGAACGTCGGGTGGATGTTTTCCGGCGACGACATCAGATGGCAAAGTCCGTATTCGTCCCCTCGTGCAAACCGCACTCGCGCTTGAGGCCGAAGAAGCGCGTCTCCTCCTCGCTCATGCCGTCCTCGAGCCGCCGCGTCGTGTGCGCGTCGCCGATGGAGATGTAGCCCTGCTCCCAAAGCGGGTGGTACGGGAGGTCGTTGGCCTTCAAATAATCGTGCACATTTTTGTCCATCCAATCGATGATCGGATGCACCTTCACCCGGCCCTTGGCCAGGGCGAGCACGGGAAGTTTTTCGCGCGACGCACTTTGCTGCCGACGCAGTCCGGCAAGCCAAGCGGTGGCATCGAGTTCGCCGAGCGCGCGGTTCATCGGCTCGACTTTGTTCTCCGCGTTGTAGGCTTCGATGCCCTCGACGCCCTGCTCCCATCGCTTGCCGTCGATCGACTCCTGCCACGCCGGGCTTCGCTTGGAACGATAAACTTTGAGGTTCACCTGCAGTCGCTTGGCCAAGCGATCGGCGAACTCGTACGTCTCGGGAAACAGATAACCGGTATCGACAAAAATCACTGGGATGTCCGGCCGCGCCCGCGTGGCGAGGTGCAGCATCACCGCCGCTTGGGCGCCAAAACTGGATGACAAAACCAGCCCGTCGCCGAACTGCCCGGCCGCCCAAGCCACACGCTCGGCAGCGGACGCCTGCTCGAGACGAGCGTTGGTCTCTCGGATATCGAAGCCAGGATCGTTGGCCAAAGTTGATTCCAAAATAATTTACCTAAACCCGATAGGCTTGGATGAGATTAGGCCGTTTTTGCCTTACTGTCAACGGTTTTGTTGAAAGTTTTTTCACCGGAAAAACTCAGTAGTTTTGCACCATTTCGGCTGTTTTTGTGCCGGTAAGGATCATTTCGACGGTTCGCTCGACTGCACCCTCGTTGCTTTGAACCACTTTTCGTGCCGCTTGGCCGAGGGCATCCCGCTTGGCTTCGTCGCTGAGCAGACCGTCGATCGCCGACTCGAGGGCGGCTTCGTCGGCCACTTGGATCGCTGCGTCATTGGCGAGAAACTTGGCGGTGATTTCGGCGAAGTTGCCCATGTGCGGCCCGAACACAATCGGCTTGGCCAAGCCGGCCGGCTCGATCGGGTTTTGGCCACCGCTCGCCACAAGGCTTTTGCCGATGAACACGACAGCGGCCTCTTCGTAAAAATATTTCAGTTCGCCGGTGGTGTTGACGAGCAGACAGTCGAGACACCCCGGCTCCCGAGGCGGCGTGTTGCTGCCGATCTCGTTGCGGTAAACGAAGCGCACTCCCAACTTGGCCAAGGCGTCGCCGACTTCGCGGCCGCGCTCGGCATGGCGCGGCACGAGCACGAGAAACAAGTCGGGATGTTTTTCGCGCAGCCGCTTGGCCAAGCGGGCGAGGATGACTTCCTCTCCGCTGTGCGTGCTGCCGCCGACGAGCAACGGCGCGCCCTTGGGCACGCCCAAGTTTCGCATCAAACCTGCAACGTCCAGCAGTCGTTCCCGGCTCATTCCGGTTCCGTCAAATTTGCAACTGCCAAACACATGAACCACTTCGCTGTCGCACCCGAGTTCGACCAGGCGCTTGGCATCGTGTTCGCTTTGGGCACCCACGCCGGTGAACCCGGCGAAGAAGCGGCGGAACATGAAACCGAATCGGCGATACCCCTTGAACGACTTGTCGGAGATGCGGGTGTTCACAAGAAAGTGCGGGATATTCCGGGCCTGCAAACCCCAGAGAAAGTTCGGCCAAATCTCCGCCTCAACGAGCACCACAGCCTTGGGCCGTATGGTGGCTTGGGCGCGCCGAACGAAACTGCGGCGGTCGATCGGATAATAAATCCTGCCCACCTCGGCGGGGAGTTTTTTTTGCAGCTCGCTCATCGCGGTGGTGGTGGTGGTGGAGACGACGAACTTGAGGTTGGGCAGTCGCGGCTGGAGAACCTTGATGAGCTGCACGCAGATGTTTGCCTCGCCAACGCTGACCGCATGCAGCCAAATGACGTCGCGGTTGCTGATGGCCTGCTTGAACTTGGTGGAATACCGGCCCAACCGCTCCCCAAACCCCTTGCGCCAGCCCCCGCGGCGTCTCATTCGCAAAAAATAGTAGGGCGCTGAAAGAATAAAACATGCCTCAAAAAGAATGTTGTAAATAAATTGCACCCGGCAGTTTTGATTTGTTGCCTCTCGACCCTCCGTCCAGAACCTCCCAGCAGCCTGCCAAAGGACAGTCTTAAATGCAATTTTTTGAAACCTACCGGGGCTTTCTGCGTACTAGGGGTGGTTGAGAACCGGACAGGCGTCGAGAGGCGGTGAACGTTTGGATTGAACGAACACGTTTTACCCCCTACCATCTCACCCGCTTTCATTTATGAAAAACATCATTATCGTTGCGCTGCTTGTGGCAGTGGGAGTTTTTGGCTACTTCCAGTGGCAGGGCAAGGAACAACCCAACAGCAACAAAGCCCAGATTAAAAACCGAAAAACAACCGAGGTCATCGAAAACCGCGACATCGATTTCACGGTGCGCGTGG
>CAUZVJ010000032.1:0-13604 GCA_963583225.1 Verrucomicrobiia bacterium | reverse complement strand
TGCAGTCGGTTTGCTGCCGTCGAGCGTGTAACGAATCGTCGCGCCCGGCGTCGCGG
This sequence comes from Verrucomicrobiia bacterium, assembly GCA_963583225.1. Lineage (GTDB taxonomy): Bacteria > Verrucomicrobiota > Verrucomicrobiia > Limisphaerales > UBA1096 > UBA1096. The sequence goes on along the minus strand of CAUZVJ010000032.1, from coordinate 13,548 downwards.
CGGTGAGCGTCGCCCGAAACGGCGCGTCGAAAAATCCTCGGTTCGGCTTGAACTTCGTGTCAGCCACAAACCCGCCGAAGCCGCTGCCGTTGGCCCGGCCCGGCGTCGGCTTGTCAAAAAATTGAAGCGTCCCGCCAGCGCCGTGGCCGAACGAAATATCCTGTCGCTGCCTTGGGTAAGCCGATGAAAACTCGCTGACCGCCTTGGCCGCATCCGGTTTGAACAACCCCAGATACTCGCCGCCGCCGTTCAGCTTGAAATTCGTGTGTGGTTCCGTCGCGTCGGCGCGATCCTTCCCCGAGGCGAACACGACGAGATACTTTCTCGGGCCAAGCGCGATGTCCGGCAACAGCCACTTGTCCGGCGCTGCCGCGTCATCGCTCAGCGCCCAGCCACCCAGCGGAACCGTCTTCGCGCCGGGATTGTAAATCTCGATCCAGTCCAGCGCCTCGCCGTCGCCGTCGGCCAAGCCGCGATTGTTCACCGCCAAAAACTCATTGATCCGCAACTCACCAAACACCGGCCAAGCGAACGCCCAAAGCCCAAGCAGAAATGCTGCCGTGCGAAAGCATCGCTTGGCCCTCAGTTGAGAGGAAAACAAATTCATCCGCACCGATGCTACCGCCCCGCAGCCCGCTTGGCCAAGCGCTTGGTTGCGCATCGGTCGTTTATTTCGTTTTACAGGCGGATGCTTTTCACTAATCTTGGCTTCACAAAGCGGATGGGCCTTGAACAGAAAAAACTGAGAGAGCCGGTTATGAGTAATAAAGTCCCTCTCTACTTCGTTTGGATCATTGTGGCGTGCATCCTATGCCACGTTATTGCATTGTTGCTGATAAGTTCTTGCTACGCCTTGGGTGAGTCCATTGCATACACGGAACCCATGCAATGGCGACAGCTATTGGGCGGAGTTTTGGAGGTTGATTTTTCAGCAATCAAAAATGGGGCAGAGTTTCACGACTGGCTGCTCTTTGGTTTTGCAGTTCTCGGCTAGCCTTGGTCATCGGGACGCGAAATCAGGTTCGAAGCATGCCGCGCTTTGTTTTCTTCATCCTTCAACCCGTAATTTTCAACATTGGCTGGATTGGGTTGGTCTCATGGGTCGCTCTGCCCTACGAGGCGTTTAATATGGATGGGAGAACACTCTCCAACGGCGATGAGCTTGGGTTGTTGGATTGCTGCATCCATTTTGATTGCAGTTCGTAGTCTTGCAAAGGAAGTGGGGCCGGTTCTTGTTATTGACAAGTAAGGCGAGGAGTAGTTGCCCGGTTGACAGTCATTTGGGGAATGATTCCTGATGGGGCGGGATGGGTTTATTAAGGAGTATAAAATGTCGCGGTAGCGTCATGAAGTGCGCCGCTGTGCGGCGCTTCCAAGTGTTCGTGCAAAATCGGGCGTGCCGAAAGCGGTGCAGAGAACCGCACTCCAAAACGCTCCCGCGAAAGCCAAGCGCCACAGGGCAATTAATATCTTCGACCTTGGCTGGTTTTATTTGTTTACAGGCGGCGGCGTTGCTTTAGAGTGCCGGGCCCATGAGCAGGTTACTATTGATAACAATGTTGGTGGCTCCGTTGGCGGTGATGAGCGCAGACGAGGCCAAGGGCAAAAAGAAGAGCGAAAAGGGCTTCATCAGCCTGTTTGACGGCAAGTCGCTCAAGGGCTGGAAAATCACCAAGGAAAGCCCCAAGTCGATCACGGTCAAGGATGGCAACATCGTCATCGACGGGCCGAGGGCGCATCTTTTCTACGACGGCGAGGTGGAGAAGCACAACTTCAAGAACTTCGTGCTGCGCGCCGAGGTGATGACCAAGCCAAGCGCCAACTCCGGCATTTATTTTCACACGAAGTACCAGGACTCCGGCTGGCCGGATGCCGGCTTCGAGGCGCAGGTGAACAACACCCACAGCGACCCCAAGAAGACCGGTGGCCTCTACGCCGTGAAGGATGTCAACCCCGCGCCGGCAAAGGACAACGAGTGGTTCAAGTACGAGATTCGCGTGAAGGGCAAAAACATCGTCATCAAGATCAACGGCAAAGTCACCACCCGCTGGACCGAGGTGCCGAACGCCCCGCACCTCAAGTCGACGCCTGGCCGCAAGCTCGGCAGTGGCACGTTTGCCCTGCAGGCGCACGACCCCAAGAGCGTCATCCACTACCGCAACATCCGCGTCAAGCCGCTCAAGTAGCGCTTGGCCAAGCGGGAGTCGGCTCCCCGTGAACATCCTCGACAAGATCGTTGCCCACAAGCGCACCGAGCTGGAGCATTTGCCCGACGCGCCGGTGAGCGTCGAGTCGTTGCGCGCCGCCATCGAGCAGCACGGGCCGAGGCGCGACTTCATCGGCGGCCTGCTCAACCCGCGCCGTGGGCAGATCGGTCTCATCGCCGAGGTCAAAAAAGCGTCGCCCTCCGAGGGCGTCATCCGCGACGACTTTGATCCGGTCGCGATCGCGAAAACCTACGAGGCAGCGGGGGCGAGTTGCCTTTCCGTGCTGACTGACCGCGAGTTTTTTCAGGGGTCGCTTGATTATTTGCGCGCCGTCCGCGAGGCGGTTTCGCTGCCGCTGCTGCGCAAGGATTTCATGATCGACGAGCGGCAGTTGCCCGAGGCGATCGAGCACGGCGCGGACGCCATCCTGCTCATCGTCGCCTGCCTCGACGACGCCCAACTCGCCCATTTGCACCGCTTGGCCACCGGCGCCGGCTTGGCCGCGTTGGTGGAAGTGCACAACGAGGCCGAACTCGACCACGCCTTGGCCATCGACGCCCGGTTGATCGGCGTCAATAACCGCGACTTGGCCAACTTCACCGTCGATCTCGGCACGACCGAGCGCTTGGCCAAGCGCCTCGCCGAAAGTGGTGGCTCCGAAAAAGTCCTCGTCGCCGAGAGCGGCATCCACACCCGGGCCGACGTCGAGCGCTTGGAGGCGTGCGGCGCAAAAGCCATCCTCGTCGGCACCGCCCTCATGCGCCACCCCGACATCGCTGCCAAAGCCGCTGAGCTACTGGGTTGAATTTTGAGCAATCGGCCAAGCGCTTGGCCAAGCAAAAAAAAACCGCGAATCGACGCGAATTCACGCGAATAAAAAACCGTCTTTCAGCGCGGGAGGGCAGGGAGAGGGAGAAAACATGAAATTTTGGGAGCTGCGAGAAGCACAAATAAAGCCACAAAAATCCATGAAACAAACTTAAAAAACATTAAAATAACTTAAAATAACTTAAAATACATTTTTAATTTCAGTGCGTTATTTTTGGTTGAGCTTGGGTCGAAGTTGCAGCGGGTGCTCGCTTGGCCAATCGGGGGGTTTGGCGTTTTTCTTTATCCGCAGATTTCGCAGATCAGATTTCCTTGTTTTGAATCTGCGATAAGCTGCGTAATCTGCGGATAGAATCTCTGAAAGGAAACGCACCATTCCTTCTTTGATCGGAAGCTCAACGTGAATGATCCCTGCCGCTTGGCCAAGCGCTTGGTCACGATTTGGTCTGCGTTTTTCCGTCCGGGATGCGGTCGCTGCCCAAGTTGCTTCGTTTCTTGTTTCTGGCTGGGATTTTGATACGATTTTCGGAGTTCGGGTTTTTCTGTTTGACGCTGCGTGACAATTCCTTTAGCAACCGCGGCCACTTTTCTGGAAGTGAAATCCACGGCGGGGCCGTGTGTCGTTGAACGGATTGGCATGATTTGCCGTCCAAACTGTTGAAATAAAATGAGTTCCAAATCGTTCCTGACAATTGACATGGGTGCCGGCAGTCTTCGTGCCGCTGAGTTCGAGGCCACGGCGGAGGGCGGCGTTCGCCTGCTTCGTTTTGGGGTCAAGCCGATGGGGCTGGAGGGTTCCAGCGAGCGGGCGCGTCCCAAGGCGCTGGAGAAGGCGGCGAAGGAGTTGTGGGAGGAAGCCGGCTTCACGGCCAAGCGCGGCCTAGTGGCGGCTCCCGGTTTTCAGGTCTTGTCCAAGTCGATCCGCCTGCCGGCCATCGACAAGACGAAGGTGGCGCAACTGATCAAGTTTGAGGCGCAGCAAAACATCCCGTTCCCGCTGGAGGAGGCCGCGTGGGATCATTACACGATGGGCGTGGCCAAGTCGGGCGAGATCGAGGTGCTGTTGTCCGCGATCAAGAGCGAGGTTGCGGACGGGATGATCAAGCTGGCCAAGACACAGGGGGTGAATGTGGAACTGGTCGACACGGCGCAGGCCGCGCTGGTCAACGCCTTCCGCTACAACTACGGCGATGTCGAGGGGTGCTCGCTGGTGCTGGACATCGGGGCCAAGACGACGCACGCGTTGTTTTTCGAGGGCGAGAAATTTTTCATCCGCACCATCAACATCGGGGCCAACTCGATCACGCAGGAGTTTGCGACGGAAACGAAGATTCGCTTTTCGCAGGCGGAGGAGATCAAGCTGCAGAAGGGGCTGGTCGGCCTGGGAGGCGCGTATGCCGAATCGGGCGACCCGCATGTGGCGGCGCTCTCGAAGATTGCGCGGCAAGTGATGACGCGGCTGCACGTGCAGTTGAACCAGACGCTGCAGTTCTGGCAGAAGCAGCAGGGCGGCAGCAACCCGGTGCGGGTGTTCCTGCACGGCGGCGCGACAATCATGCCGTATTTGCCGGAGTTCCTCGCGGAGAAACTCAGCATGCCGATCGAGTACTTCAACCCGTTCATCGGGGTGGAGATTGACCAGGACACGGTGGATGTGGCCGAGTTGGAGAGGGTCGGCCACACGTTCGGCCAGATCGTCGGCCTGGCCATCCGCGAGGTGGCCAACTGCCCGCTGGAGATGAACCTGATGCCGGGCACGGCCCGTTTGCAGCAGGATTTGGATCGGAAGAAGCCTTACTTTTACGGTGCGGCAGCCTGTCTGGTGGCGGCGGTTTGGGTGGGGGTTTACTTCAACAACACCGTGTACAGCGCCCAGGAGCAGGAGAGGGTTGAACTGGAAGGGTTGAATGAGACTTACAAAGACCCCCACGGGGACATTGCGGCCGAGGTGGGGAAACTGAAAACCTTGAAAACGGAGGCGGACCAGTTCAACAAGTGGATTGGAGAGCGGTTCCTTTGGGCGGACGTCCTGCAGGCGGTGCGCCGATCGATGATTACCACCGAGACCGAAATGCGCAAATCCACCGGGTCGCAGGTGGGCGTCTGGGTGGCGGCGTTCAATCAGGTCGATGCCGATGACATGGATTACGAGGATGGAGTTGGGGGCATGATGGGCATGATGGGAATGGGGATGGGGATGGGCATGTACGGCATGGGCATGATGCCCGGCATGATGCCCGGCATGATGCCCTACGGAGGAATGATGGGTCCGGGAATGGGCATGCCACCGGGAGGCGGCATGGGGGGTGAACTCGGAAATCCTGCCGGGGGAATGAACCCCTACGGCATGGGCGGCATGGGCATGAATCCATACGGCATGGGTGGCATGGGCATGATGGGAATGGGGATGATGGGGATGGGCGATACCAACAACGTGAAGGTGGTCGGATCCAAGGACAAGCCGCTCAAGATGGTCTGCAAGGCGATCGACATGCGCGACGTCGATCCCACGGCGAACAACCGGCTCATCACCGTGTTGGTTCAGCAGGTGAAGAACAGCGGATTGTTCGACTACAACGAAACCAAGCCGAGAGATCTTGATGAATTTGAGCGGCAGGGGCTGGAGGACGTCAGCGACGACAAGAGCGAGGATGGCAAGGCCCGGCTGAAGACGTACCTGTTCGGTCTGGACCTGGTGCTGCGTGAACCCATTGAACTGTAATCATGGCTGTCAAAATCAACATCAACCCCGACGCAATCAAGCGCAACCTCGACCTGATCATCGTCACGGTGGCGGCTCTTGGCCTGTTGGGCTTCGGCTGGCTCCAACTCGGTGCGACCGAGACGGTTCGGAGCGAAAGTGCGGAAAAGCTGAAAGGCGAAACCGACAGCTACAACAACAACAAGAACTATGCGCTCCCCGACAGCCTGGGCCTGACCAACTCGCCCTCCATCACCACGGACGAGTCCCACGGCAACCTGGACCGGGTGAAAGGGGCCGGGACAAACTTTGTTGCCCACCTGGAACGGATTCGCAAAAAATTCGCCCCGCTGAACATACCGGACGGCATTGTGCTGGATGAAAAAACCGGGGCCGTCCTGAGCGTCACCCTGATGCAGGGCGGCACCAATTACAACGCCGTGGCCCCGCAGGTGAGGGTCGCCAGCGTCAAGGGCAAGGGTGCCAAGCTCGTGGCGAGTACCCGCTCCCTCGGGGGCGACAACGCGTCGCAGTATTACGTGGAAAAAATTGACGTGAACGACGGAGGCTCCGGCTACACGAAGGGCGACATTGCAATCATCATTGGCGATGATCTCGGCGGCGGCGGTGGTGGTGATCCGAACGGTTTCGATCCGCAGGCGGGTGGCGATCCCGGCTTTAATGCTCCCCCGGGTCAGGTGGGGATGCCCAACCAAATGGGGATGATGGGAATGCCCGGCATGGGAATGATGGGCAGTGGGGGCGTCACCACGGACGATTCCGAGGCCCGCTACGGGCTCGACAACAACACGTTCCGGAACTACATGCAGGAAACCATCTTCGGGCTCCAGAGCCGGTGCAAGGCGCAGCGCATCCGGCTCCCCAAGATTGACGATGAGGAAAGGGAGTTCCGTTTCAGTTTTTCAAAGGTCTGGAACACGTACGAGTTCGAGCCGCTCGAGCGCGAGGTCATGTCGTACCAGTTGGCGGAGATCGAGGCTCTGTGCGATGCCCTCTTTGCGGCCAACATCCATGAGATTTACAACCTCAAGCGGCTCAAGGTCGTTCGCAGCATGGAGGCGATGCAGGAGATGGAAGTTGGCCTGGAATACCTGCACGAGGCGGAGTTCTCTCTCAACGACGTGATGAAATTTGCCACCGGCAGCAACCCGGACGGCACCGAGCGGCTTGGCCTCGTGCCCGGCGCGCGGGTCATGCCGTACGAGGTGACGTTCCGCGGGTTCAGCACCGAGTTGTCCAAGGTGCTCGAGGAACTGTACAAGTCGCAGGTCTTTTTCGTGGTGAAAAACATCGCCGTCATCGAGGCCGCCGATGTCGTCGATGTCTTCGAGGAGGAGCAGAGCGAGATGAGCCTCGGCGCCTTTGGCGGCACCCGAAGTGGCAGGGAAATGTACGGCATGGGGGGGCGCGGCGGCATGATGGATCCGCGCTATCAGGCCATGCTCTACGGTGGGCAGGGCTTCGGCGGATTTGGTGGCGAGAGGAAACGCCACCGGCCCGCGTCGCTGCTGCTCGACGAGAGCCCGCTCAAGGTCACCCTCAAGATCAACTCCCTGAAAGTCGTGGCCAAGGAAAAGGACGAGAGCGACGCCATCACGGCCCTGGCCCAAAAGATAGAGACGGCGAAGGTTCAGGAAGAGAAGGGAGACGAAGACGAGGCCAGTACTGAAGACAGCGACGATGATGGATTTTATGATTGGGAAGAAAATCTGACCGACCACGACCCGAACGATCCCGATGACACCCCAACACAGGAGGAAGTGGACGCAGCCACCGGCGGCTGAGAAATTAACCGGGCGGTGGATTTATTGAACAACTTGAAAAGCACATGAAATTTTGAGCTCATGGAGCAACTAAAGGAACATTTCGAGAAGATCGTCCTTGGCTTGGCCATGCTGGCCTTGGTGTATGTGGCCTATGGCATCGTGATGGATGACTCCCGGGAAGCCATCGAGGAACAAAAGCAGGCCAGGAGCCGGCCCGACTTGGAGTCGAAAAAGGAAATGCCCGAGATGAGCATGTCCGCCTACCGGGCCACGCTGGCTCAGCTGGAAAACGCCCGGCCGCTGAACCTCGGCAACCCGCACAACCTGTTCAACCCGGTCCAGTGGCGGGTGGCCCGGGATGGAACCGTGCTCAAGGTGGAGCGCGGCGACGAGATCGGTGCCGGCGCCATCGTGCTCAGCGGAACCAAGCCGCTTTACCTGAAGATCGAGTATCGCGGCACCAGCGGCACCGCCCCGAACGTTCGATACCGTTTCGCCGTCACCCGCGAGGCGGCCAAGAGGAAGAAGGAGCGGCTGCGCATGACCACCACGGCCACGACAGAGTCCAACAAGGACACCCGGGATTTGTTCACTCTTTTGAAGATTGTAGGCGACAAACTCGCCCCGACCGCCTTTCAACTAAGGCTGTCCGGCGATACCGGAGTCGTCACGGTCGAGAAGGGCAAACCGTTCCAGCGCATCGACGGCTACACGGCCAGCCTCGCCTACGATACGCCGGGTGAACGGAAGGACTACGTCAACAAGCGGGTCGGCGATAAACTTTTTTTTGCAGATGATGGTCACAATATCGTTGCCATCGTGGAGCGTGAAGTTGTACTTTCCACCGCTTCGACGTCCAAGCGGACCACAATCCGCCTGCGCTAGAACCTACAATCAATGGATTATCATCCGGTTTCGTACAACCGTGAGGCACCCCTCGTATCCCGGGGGGGTTTTGCTGCTTGTCAAGTGGATCCCAGCCGGGAGACCGGCCCGATGCGTTTGGGCCCCAAAAAGGCTCGCTTGGCCAAGCGGGCCTGCGTGGCATCCACGCGAAACGTGTTCCTCTCACGCCCGGCCTGCGCTTGGCCAAGCGCTGAACCGAGCCAAACACCCCCTGCCCACACCATTTTGCCGGTGGCATGTGCGGTGCTAGAGCCAAACCCATTTTCGATGAACTGAACCAGCAGCTTTCAACCCTGAACCAATCAATTTAACAGACGGACTCAAGCAATCATGATCAAACCAATTAAGACAGTCGGCATCGCACTGCTATTGGGTGTCATCGTCCTGCCCTCAGCGCAGGCACAGACCCCGGCCCAAAATGCGGCCCAGGAAGTGGTGCGACGGCAGGCAGCCATCATCGAACTTCGCAACAAACTGGACGAGGCCAGGAATGTCGAGAACAGCGACAACCTCCTCGCGGCGTCCATTCTTTACGAACACGCGCAGCAACGGGTCGAGTCGATCGGGCTCGGGGCCAAGGGCATCGAAGCCGAAAGCGCGGCCACCCTTGAGGGCCTGACCCGCGTGCGCTTGGCTTTGGGTGATGAATACGCCACCAGCGGCAACCTCACCGAGGCGCGCAAACAGGTGCAGCGCGTGCTGGTGCTCTCCCCCGGCAATCTGAAGGCTCGCGGGCAGTTGCAGTCGATCGACGAACAGCTCGAGAAGCTCCGGGGCCGGATGCCCGCCGAGGAGACCATTGAGCAGGTCAAGGATGTCATTGAGGAAAAAATCCAGGCGGCCACCCTCGTCCAGGACGGCAAGCTGTTGTACGAAATGGCGCGTTACGACCAGGCCGAGGCCAAGCTGAGACAGGCGCTCAAGATCGACCCCGCCAACCGCGGCGCCACCTATTACATGGTGCTGGTGCAGGAGGCCAAGAACATGATCCAAGTCAGGAAACGCGACATGACCTCCCGCGAGGCCATCAAGAATGTCACCAAGGATTGGGTGGCCCCCACCGCCCACGAGGGCCTGCCGGTGCCCAACCCGCTGGCCAACATCGCGCCGACCCACAACTATCCCGACCGGATTTACACCGGCCCCGGCCGCATGCGCATCCATCGCCTGCTCCACAACATCCGGCTGGATAAGTTCCCCGTGACCGGCATTGTGGACAGCCTCTCACTGCAGGACATCGTCAAGGATCTTTATGAAACGATCGGGCAGATCGACGAGGAGGGCATCAACATCATCATCGACCAGAACACCGGCCAGATTCAGCAATCGCTCACCGGCGGCGACCCGTCACTGGGCGGATTCGGTGACCCGAACGATCCCTTCGGCGGTGGCGCGGGCGGTTTCCCGCAGTCGCAGGAGGCCGAGGAGATCAACATCGCCCAGGAGGTCAGCATCACGATCGATCCGCCGCTGCGCAATGTCACGCTTGCCCAGACACTGGAGATCATCATGAAACTCTCCAACATCCCGATCAAATACTCCATCGAAGACTGGGGAATCATGTTCTCCCACTCGCCCGCCGAGGGGCCGCGCTTGGAGACGCGCACCTACCGGGTGGATCCCGACACGTTCATTCAGGGTCTGCAGTCGGTTGGCGTTTCCTATGTCAGTGCCGATTCCGGTCAGGGCGGCGGTGGCATGGGCGGCGGTGGCATGGGCGGCGGCGGCATGGGCGGCGGCGGCGGCATGGGCGGCGGCGGCTTTGGCGGGCAAGGCGGCGGGGGCATCGGTGGCAGCGCTTCTTCGGCCTTTGCCGAGGGCGGCTTGGCAGGTGTCACCCGCACCACGTCCGCACTTGAGATTCAGGTTTTGGTTCGTGAGTTTTTCACCGCGTGCGGCGTGGATCTTGGCCAGGCCAACGTGCCCCAGGGCGGGCAGGGCGGCTTGGCCGGCGGCGGTTTCGGGGGTGATCCGGGCGGTTTCGGGGGTGGCACAGCCCAGAAGGCGCTCTTTTTCAACGACCGCCTCGGTCTGCTGTTTGTGCGGGCGACCCGGCAGGATCTCGACATTATCGACGAGGCCATCAAGATTCTCAACGCCACCACGCCACAGATTCAGATCGAGGCCAAGTTCACCGAGTTCTCCCAAAACGACTCCAAGGCCATCGGGTTCGACTGGATGCTGGGCAACTGGACTTTGCCGGGTGGCAAAATCGGCGTTTCGGCCGGTTCCGCCCCGTCGTTCAATGACGGCAAGGGCGGCATCTTCCCCGGCGTCAGGCCGGAAGGCGGTGCCATCGACCCGAACGCTGCAGGCGGCGCAGGCGGCGCGGTGGGCCAGGGCGGCGGCTTGGGCGGTGCGGGGGGTGGTGCCGGCCAGGGCAATGCGGTTTACGGGTACAGCCCCACGGTCATGTTGCCCTCAGAGACCGACGGGCTGCTCACCTCCGGCTTGCGCCAGAAGGTGGGCAAAAATCCCAGCATCCCGACGCTGGGCACCATCACCGGTATTTTGACCAACCCACAGTTTCGTGTGATCATCCGCGCCCTCGAGCAGCGCGACGGGGTGGATCTGCTCTCCGCGCCGAAGGTGACCACGCTGAGCGGTCGCCAGACGCAGATCACCGTGACCGACTTGAAATCGATCGCCACCAGCAGCCAGGGCGGCGGTGGCCAGCCGATTGAAGTGCCGCAGGTGTCCGTGGTCAGTTCACAGGGCGGCGGCAGCTTTGGCCAGGGCGGCGGTGGCGGCATGGGCGGCGGCATGGGTGGCGGCATGGGTGGCGGCATGGGTGGCGGCATGGGTGGCGGCATGGGTGGCGGCGGCGGCGGTTTCGGCGGCGGCGGTCAGGGCGGCGGCTTGGGTGGCCAGGGCGGCGGCTTGGGTGGCCTGCTCGGTGGGGCCGGTTTCGGTTCCGCGGCACAGAATTACCAGACCACCACGATGCCTTTCGGCACCACGCTCGACGTGATCCCCTACGTGGCCTCGGACGGCTACACCATCCATCTGACCGTGATCCCGAAAATCACAGAATTTCTCGGCTACGAGGAAGCCCCGTTCGTGAACCAGGTGATTGCCGGTGTCGGTAATACGGTGTCCGGCGCGCTGCAGCAGCCACTGGCGTTGCCCAGCATCCGTGTGCGTTACATCACCTCCACGGTGCATGTGTGGGACGGCCAAACACTGGTGCTCGGCGGGTTGATCGCCGAGAACGTCGTCAAGGTGAAGGACAAGGTTCCCATGCTCGGCGACATGCCTTTCATCGGGCGGTTTTTCCGCAGCGAGCGTACCTCCACCGAGAAGAAGAACCTCATGATTTTTGTCAGCCCCCGGATCATCGACCCGGCGGGCAACCCGGTGCACACCGAGGAAGACTGGCCCTACAACTCCAGCAACATCCCGTCACAGCAACCGGCGTTGAATTAGGCCAAGTTTTGATTATTGGACAAACCATTGGACGGCGTTGAAAAGCAGATGCGACTTTTGATCATAGACGGGCACGCGTTCGCCTACCGGGCGTATTACGGCATCCGTGGGCTCACGGCGCCGTCCGGCCAGCCGACCAACGCCATCTATGGTTTCATCAGCATGCTGGCCAAGCTCGAGGCGCAGGTGATGCCCACTCACGCCGTCGTGGTGTGGGACGGCGGCCTCGATGCGGAGCGCGTCGAGGAACTCAAAGATTACAAGGGCCAGCGCGACCCGATGCCGGACGACATGGAGGTGCAGCTCGACTCGATGGTGGAATACCTCGAGGCCGAGGGCTGGGCGAGTGTTTGTGACGACGGCGTCGAGGCGGACGACCGCATCGGCCAGTTGGCCAAGCGCGCCGAGGCCGAGGGATTCGAGGTGGCCATCGCCAGTTCGGACAAGGATTTTTTGCAATTGATCAACGACCGCGTCAAAATGTGGAACCCGGCCGACAAGTCGGGCGTGCCGATGGACGCCGACGCCGTCGTGGCCAAGACCGGCGTGCGGCCGGAGCAGATCGTCGATTGGCTGAGCCTCGTCGGCGACGCGGCGGATAACATCCCCGGCGTGCCGGGCGTGGGCGTCAAGACGGCGGCAGCGCTGCTCAACGAGTTCGGCTCCGTGGACGGGATTTACGAGCGCTTGGCCGAGGTCAAGCGCGACAAACAACGCGAGTCGCTCGCCGCCGCCAAGGCGGACGTGCGCCGCAACCAAGCGCTCGTTGCGCTTAAACTGGATTTGCCAGGCGAGCCGGAACTGGACGATCTCCGCAGGGGATTTCAGAACACGGCCCGCTTGGAGGAGCTCTTCGAGACGTGGGGCTTTCGGACGATGTTGAACAATTTGCGGGAGGCCCGGCAGGGCGCCCTGTTTGAATGATGATTTTGAAGTACACAGCACAAACAATGCGCTTGGCTTGCGCGCTTGGCCTGGCAGCGGTGGGGCTCTCCACCGCCACGGCTGACCTGCGTTACGAGGCCAAGGGCACCGAGTTCGACCTCACCGGCAAACTCGTCGGCGACCAGGTCGGCGCCCGCCTGGCCATGGGGCCCAAGGGCGGCTACCTCGTTTGGCAGGACAACGCCACCGACGAATCCGGGCTCGGCATCAGCGCGCTGCGGGTCGATGCCGCCGGCAACCCGGTCGGCGCTCCGGTGCGCATCAACAGTTTGCTCGAGGGCAATCAGGAAAGCCCGCAGGTCGGCATGCTGCCGGGCGGCGGGGCGGTCTTCGCGTGGGAAGGCGGCGCGAGCGGTTTTCATCGCGTGCACTACCGGGTCGCCAACGCGCAGGGCGTGTTCCTCGCGGACGATATGTTCGCCACCGGCCCGGAGTCGGGCGAGCAAACCGAGCCGTCGCTCACCGTGCTGAAGAACGGCAACTCGGTGCTGGCGTGGACCGACTACCTCGCCGACGGCAGCGTCAAGGGCGTCTCGGCCCGCATCATCGGCGCGAACGGCCAAGCGGTGGCCGATCCTTTCCGGCTGAACAAATTCACGCTGGGCAACCAGCACAAGTCACACCTCACAGCGCTGCCGGGCGGCGGGTTCGCTGCCGTTTGGGTGTCCGACCAGCAGCAGGACGCCAAGTCGCTCGACGTGGTCGCCCGGGTGTTTTCCGCGACCGGTCAGGCGTTGAGCACCGAGGT
>CAUZVJ010000031.1:0-14044 GCA_963583225.1 Verrucomicrobiia bacterium | reverse complement strand
AAACATTTCGATCCTCTTTCCTCTCTGCTTTCCGCTTAGTCGACTCTTCCCTTCATACATGCCTCTGACTTTGTCTTTCCTAGCCCTTAGCTATGCCAGCCCCCAAATTTAAGCAACCATGGACTTAACTCGGCGTGATTTTATAAAACAAACAGGGCTGGGCACGACGGCTGCCGTGGCGGCGGATTCGTTGTCTTCGGCGTTCGGGGCGGAAGGAGACCGGGAGCGGGCCGCCGCCGGGCCGTCGATGCCGCCGCATCGCGGGTTGTACCTGTCCGGTCTGCACGCGTATGCGGAGAAGAGCGTGACGGCGGGCGGGACGATTCATTTTCGTGCCAGCAGCACGGTTCCCTGCGAGCTGTCGATTTGCCGGTTGGGTGCGGAGATTGATGACCCGGGCAGTGACGAAGTGCTGCACACTTTCCCTGCCGCCGAGCCTCAAATTCAACTGATTCATTACGGCTCATACGTGCACATCGACAAGGGGTTGCCGGCTGAAAAGACGATGGCTGCGGTGACGTTGGAGTGCTGGGTGCGTCCGTGGTGAACGACGATGTATCAGGGGATTATTTCGCAACACGGTTACCCGAACGAGTGCGGGCCGGGGTTGTTTATTGATGGCGACGGGCGGGTTCGTTTTTATTTGGGCGACGGCGGCAAGTATCAAAAAGCACAGTTGCACGCCGGGCCGGCGCTGACGAAACACCGGTGGCATCACATCGTTGGGGTGTGGGACGGCACGACGAAATCGCTGTGGTTGGACGGCAAACGGTTGGCGCAATGGAAGTTTGAAGGCCCGTTGCGCCCGGGGAAGGCGGCGTTGCGGTTGGCGTCTTTCGGCCACGCGCACGGCGGGGCAGATCGCTTCCTCGACGGCGATTTGGCGATGCTGGTTATTTACGACAAAGCGCTGTCGCCGGAGGAAATCGCCAAGCGCTTCGCGCAGCGCGGGTCGCAGCAGGCGGAGGGGAATCACGTGTTGGCCTGCTGGCCGCTGAGCGAAGAGCGCGGCGATCGGGTTGCGGATGTTTCCGCCAATAAGCGGCACGGCCGGATCATCAATCACGCGACGTGGATGGTGGGCGGGCCGGACTTCGATGCCGATGCCGTGCCGCGATACGACGCTGCGTACGATACGGCCAGGGACGCCAAGCGGGGCCACGGCTTGCGGTTTTGCTCGGACGACCTGCTCGACTGCCGCTGGGCAGTGACTCACGAATACCGGCTGCCGAGCAATGCGCGATCAGGCATTTACGTGGGGCGTTATCGTTTTCAACTCGACGGCAAGCCGGCCCACTACGATGTCACGTTCATTGTCACCCCTCCGGCCAAGCGCAAGCGGCCGCCGATTTTGGTGCTCTGCTCTACCAACACCTGGCTGGCGTACAGTTCGACGGCCTTTGCGAAAAACGTGTCGCTGGGCCTTCGAAAATGGGACACGACCGGCATCGCGAACGGCGAGGGGAACCCGCCGTCGTTTTCGCAGTACCGCGTTCATCATTATAGCTCGGAGCAACCGGGCCCGCCGGTTTATCAGCAGGGCTTCAACCTCCCGTGGCCGGCCGCCGGGCCGCAGGCGACTTACAGCGATGCGAAAGACGGGTACAGCCACCTCACGCGCGGCGAACGGTTTCTGCATGTCTGGCTCGATCGCAACGGCTACGAATACGACCTCGTCACCGATTACGATCTGCACCGCAACCCCGACATGCTGAAGGAGTACAAGGTGCTGGCAATTAACGGCCACAGCGAATACTGGTCGGCCGAGGCGTACGACGGAGTGGATCGCTACCTGAAAGCCGGCGGGAACGTGGCGGTGTTTTCCGGCAACACGATGTTTTGGCGCGTCAGCTACAGCGAAGATGGCAGCGTGATGGAATGCCGAAAGTTCGACCGCGATGCCGCCGCCCGCGAAGGCTCCACGCTCGGCGAGATTTGGCATTCCCACGACGGCCGGCGCGGCGGGTTGTCGTGCGAGTGCGGCTATCCGGCGTGGAAAGTTGTCGGACTGGAGTTTCTCGGCTGGAGCAGTTCCAAGGTCTCAACATTCCAGGCGTACGAAGTCGATACGGCCGATCATTTTCTGTTTCAGCAACCGGAAAAAGTGGGGGTGAAACCGAACGAGTTTTTTGGCAAATCGCCGGATGGCCTGGTGCCCATCGCGCTTGGCCACGAGTGGGACGTGCGGCTCTCGACCATGGCCAAGCTCACACCCCAAGCCGTTTCCCGAGGGCGTCCAAATGCTGGACGAGCCCAAGGGCATCGTGACCTTGGCTCACGGGAACGATGCGGAACGCCGGAGCCGGCACCTCGATTTTTTCATGCGCCGCGCACCCAACCCGGAAGGCTACCTGTGCGATATGATTTACTGGGATCGCCCGGAAGGCGGCCGCGTCTTCAACGCCGGTGCCATCGGGTCTGGCTGGGTGCTCTCGGCCGATCCAAAATTCGGGACGCTCATCAAAAACGTCCTCCACCACTTCGGCGTAAAAGCCTGACGCCCGCGCTTGGCCAAGGGCTACTTGTCGAAGAGCCGGGTAATGGGTTTGCCGGCTTTTGAGTTTTGTTTGCTGTAGTCGAGGCCGACGAACCGGCAGAGGGTGGCGGCGATTTGATCCATCACAATCGGCTCGCCGCCAACCCACTCGCCGCGCAGCGGACTGTCCGGGCTGATGACCGCCAGCCATGTGTTTTTGGAGTCCTTGATTTTCGCATTGTGCGAGTGCCAGTTAAGCGCGATGTCGCCGCGGCCGTGGTCGGTGGTAATTAGCAGGGTGGTTTTGTCTTGGTATTGTGCGTCGGCTTGCAGCCAGTTCCAAAGTTCTTTGAACATGGAATCAAACCGGGCGATGGCGGCGAGCACGCGGTCGTACCGTTTATCGTGCGCCCAGTCGTCGGTCTCGCCGAAGCTGAGATAAAAAACACGAGGCCGATGTGTTTTTAGGTGCGCCATGCCCAATCGAAAAGTGACCTCGTCGTGCCGCACGGTGTCCCACGGCGTGAGCATTTCAAACTGAAGCCGGCTGACGGCTTGGACGACCGGATCCGGGTGCTCGTAGGCTTGGAATCCGGCATTGGCGAACACTGCGCCGGCTGTGTGCTCAACCGCCACCCCGATCACGTCCCACGAGGCGAACGCGGCGACCTGTTTTTGGGGCAGGCCAAGTTTGCGGCGCAGGAACTCGAGCACGGTCGGGTTTGGGTTCAGGACTTTGTCATTGCTGGTGATCAGGTCGTCCCGCGCTTGGCCAGTGAGGATTTCCGAGTAGCCGGGATAGGAAAAATGCAGCCGGTTGGCCAGGCGCACCGAGCTTCCCTTTTGTGGGTTGCCGGCGACGGAGCCGTGGCGCTGCATCCATTCGCCCCAGAAAAACGGCAGGAGTTTTTCTCGCCGTTCCTTCGGTGTGTCGGCCCAAAAACGCTGGTACGTTTTGGTGGCCTCCGGTTTTCCACTGCTGGTTGCCTTGAGTATCTCGAGGTCGAGCCCGCCAAAAAGTTCCTGATACCGCACGCCGTCGAGCGTGATCAAAATCAGGTTTTCCGTTTTGCGCTCGGCGGCGTGGCCGCAGTCGAGCAGCAGCAGTGCGGCAGTCAAACAGGCCAAGCCCTTAGCCAAGCGGGGGAGCGTTTTTTTTGTCATGTTCATTATTTCAGAGTCGTTTCACGTACACGTAATAGGCGCCGCAGATGGGGTTGGTGCGGCTTTCGGCGAACCACGTGTGCAGGCGGGCTTGGCCAAGCGGGAGGGTCACGGTGAACGTGGCCGCCTTGTCGCTTGGCTTCACCGGCTTGGTGCTCATTTCGCGGTTGATGAACAATCGCGCCTGCTTGATCGGCAGTGCGCCTTCGCCGTTGTACCCCGCGCCCAGCGGCAGGTCAGCCTCGCGCGGCCAACGCCGCAGCTCGAACTCGTACCGGCCGGCTTGGGCGACGTTCAGTTCCCAGTAGCCGTTTTTCCGGTCGCCGCGCCGGATCTGTCCCTGCTGGTCGATGAACACGTCGAGCCACTCGCAGGCGGTGAGCATCATCGGGTTTTCCTCGTCGCTGCCGATGATCACCCGCTGCGGCTCGTTGGCAATATCGCCGACGGAGGCCCACCAGTCGTCGAGGTGTGCTCGCATTTTCGCGGCCACTTCCGGGTGGTCGCCGATCACATTTTTTTTCTGCAACGGATCGATCTCGAGATTGTACAGCTCGCTGTCCTGCAGCATTCGCCACCGTTTCCACAGCACCGCGCCGCCGTCTCGCCGGAGGATGGAGGGCGAGTCGGGCGTGGGAAAATCAAGCCCACCGGGCATGCGGCTGTAGTTGATCACCAGCATGCGCTCGGTCGGCACGGCGGCTTGGCCGCGCAGTGCGGGAGCTAGGCTGATGCCGTCGAATTTGCACTCCGTCTCGACGCCGCAAAGGTCAAGCAGCGTCGGGAGTAAATCCTGCGTCTGCGTCAGGCCACCGATGTCGCGCGGTTGGCCAATACCGCCGCCGGGCCAGCGGACGAAGCACGGCACGCGGTGGCCGCCCTCCCACAGTTGGGTTTTGCGTCCGCGCATGCCGGCGGGGAAATAGGCGTGGCCGAAGGTGCTGCCGTTGTCGGTCATGAAAAGCAGGATGGTGTTTTTCGCCAGGCCGGACTCGTCGAGAAACTCCATAAGCCGCCCCATGTTGGTATCGACGTTGCGGATCATCGCGAGGTAGCGCACGAGGTTGCGTCTCGTCTGGGGCGCCATTCGCGGCAGCTTGGTGTTGGCCATCACTTCCTCCATCACTTCGATGTCTTCCTCCGGCGCGAAGAACGGCCAGTGCGGCGTGTTGGTCGGCAGGTAGGCGAAGAACGGTTCCTCCGCATCGGCGCAGCGCTTGATCCAGTCGATGGCGTGGTCGAAAAAAATGTCGGTGCAGTAACCGGCGAAAGTTTTGCGTTTGCCGTTCCAGAGGTACGTGTCGTCGAAGTAATTGTTCCCCCAATGATCCGGCACAGAGCCGATGTGTGACGAGGGAAACCACAGCGTCTCCCCGAAGCCGCGATCCTGCGGACGGTACGGGTAATTGTCGCCAAGATGCCACTTGCCAAAAATGCCGGTGCGGTAGCCTTGCTCGCGGAGCAGGCTGGCCATCGTCGGGAGGTTGGCGCGCAGGAGCGTTCGCCCGCTGCTGACATTGATCGCGCCGTTGCGCGCGGGGTCGAGCCCGGTCATGAGCGAGCCGCGAGTCGGCGTGCACATCGGCGAGGCGTGGTAGTCGGTGAAGCGCAGGCTTTGCGCGTGCAACTTGTCGAGGAACGGCGTGTTGAGCACCGGGTTGCCGTGCGCGGAAAGCTCCGGATACCCTTGGTCATCCGTCATCACGACGATCACGTTTGGCCGGGCCGCCTGGCCAAGCGGAAGAGCTGCCACGACCAACGTCATCGACAAAAGGGCAGGGAACAAACGCACGAGCCGATTGTAGCGACACCCCCCGCCATCGCGCAACCTACCAATGCACCCCTTGGCCAAGCTTGTCGGGTGCTTGGTTTTGTGGTTAATAGCCGCCACTTGAATGACACAGTTCGGCACATGGCAACCCACGGTTCGCGGCAGGTTATTTTACAACTGGCCACGCGGCGCGTGTGAGGAGCCACTGCGTTTTACAAGCGCTGGGCAGCTTGGCAGCGAGCCTTACGACGTGGTCATCGTTGGCGCGGGCGTGGTCGGTTGCGCGCTGGCGTATCGGCTGTCGATGTTCGACCTTCGCGTGTTGCTGGTTGATCGTTTGCATGACGTCGGCGAAGGCACGAGCAAAGCCAACAGCGCTCTCATCCATTCCGGCTATGATGCCAAGCCGGGCACGCTCGAGTCGGAACTGCTGCACGAGGCCGAGGCCGATTGGCCCGACTTGGCCGCACGGTTAAAGATCCCGCTCGACCCCGTCGGCGGCATCATGATGGCGGTGACCGACGAGCAGGAACGCCAGCTCGAGGCCGCCAAAAAAAACGCCCACGCCAACCGCGTCACCGACGTGCGCATCCTCAGCGCCGCCGAGATTCGCGAGCGCGAACCCAATGCCTCGCCGGACGTGCGCGGCGGGTTGCTCGTGCCGGGCGAGTCGCTCGGCGACTCGTTCATGGCGTCGATCGCCTACGCCGAAATCGCCCTGGCCAACGGCGTCGATATTTTACTCGGCGCGGACATCGCCGGCGTGGAGCTTGGCCAAGCGCTGCATCACCTCGTCACAGCCGACGGACACCGTCTCCCGGCGCGCCGCATCGTCAATGCCGCCGGGCTGGGCAGCCGCCGCTTGGCCGACGGCTACGGCGGCGGTGCGTTCGACATCAACCCGCGCCGCGGCCAGTTTTTGTTGTTCGACAAATCCGCGCGGTCGCTCGTGCAACACATCCTGCTGCCGGTGCCCACCGCGCACACCAAAGGCGTGCTGGTGTCGCCCACTATTTTCGGAAATTTGCTCGCCGGGCCGACTGCCGAGGATCTGCCGCTCGACGATCCCGCCGCCACGCACACCACCGTCGAGGGCATCGGCCGGATCATGGAGGGCGGCTCGCGGCTTGTGGAGGGCTTGGCCCGGCAGCCAATCATTGCGACTTACGCCGGGGCGCGATGTGCCTGCAGTCAGGGGAGTTACGTGATCCGTTACAACGACGGCGCGCCCGGCGTTGTCACGCTCACCGGCGTGCGCTCGACCGGGTTGACCGCGTCCATCTCGCTGGCGCGCCACTTGATCGACGGCATGCAAAAAGAGCTTGGCCTCGAGTTGTCGCCGGACACCGCCGCGATCGATGCCCGGCCGGAAAGCGCCTGGCCCGGCTGGTGGCGGCGGCCGTTCGAAAACGGAGCGACCAATGCCCGCGCCGATCATGGTTGCGTGACTTGTTTTTGCGAAGTCATCAGCGAAGGCGAAATCCGCGACGCGCTCGACTCGCCGCTCAAGCCCCGCACGATGGACGCGCTCAAGCGGCGCACGCGCGCGTTGACCGGCCGCTGCCAAGGCTTCGACTGCCAAGTGCCGCTGGCGGAAATCGTGTCCGGTCACACCGGCATCGGCATCGCGCAACTCACCAAAAACGGCCCCGGCAGCGAACTCGTCGCGCCCGGCCAAGCGGAGGTCCCGGCATGAGCATCGGGCAACATTTCAAAGTGGCGATCATCGGCGGTGGCCCGGCCGGCATCGGCGCGGCCGTCGGCTTGGCTAAGCGCGGCATCGGGCCGGTCGTGTTGATCGAGCGCCGCGCCGAGCTTGGCGGCACGCCGATGGGTTACCGCAAAAAACCGGGCGGCGTGCCGACCTTTGTCGAGTGGACGCGTGGCCGGATGGTCTTCGGCGAGGAACTGGCCGGGCGAATGGTCCAGCGCTTGGCCAAGACCGACACCGCGATTCGCTTGAGCACGCAGGTGACGAAGATTGTTCCCGCCGAAAAACGACTGACGCTGCTCGGGCCGGAAGGCGTGTGCGAGCTTACCGCCGATGCCGTCGTGCTGGCGGCAGGTGCCCGCGAACAAACACCCGCCGAGAAAGGCTGGCTTGCCGGAGCGCGAACGGCGCGGGTTAGCTTTACGCGGCACGTGACCGGCTGGCTCGACAACCACGGGCTGCTCCCCGCGCGCAAGCCGGTGGTGGTGGGTTCGGACCTGATCGCCTTCTCGGCGGCGGCCAAGCTGCGTGCGGCTGGCAGCGACGAGCCGGTGATGATTGATCGGCGGCAACGCCCAAGCTCGGGATTGTTCGAGCGACTGTTTTTCCGCCGCTGGACACGTCCCGACTGGTCGGGCGGCGTGACGGCTGCCGAGATAATGGGTGACCGCGCGGCCACCGGCGTGCAGTCAAGCGACGGCCAAGAGTGGCCCGGCGACGGCGTGATGGTTTGCGGGGAACTCGTGCCGAACACCGAGCTGGCGCTGCTGGCCGGCATGGCCGTCGAGCTGCCGTCGCGGCAACTGCAACTGGCTCGCAGCCAAGCGCTGTCGCAGCCGGGTTGGTTCGCCGCCGGCAACGTAATCGGCGGCTTTCACGGCGCGCAGTGGTGCTACTTCAACGGCCGCCGCGTGGCCCGGGCAGTTGCGCGTTTTCTCTAGGATGTTGATTGCGTAACAGGTCGACTTGACACGGCAAGGGCCGGGGATAGTGTTTCTCGCACAAGATCGAAACGGCTGATGAACAAAGATTTTGACGTGATCATCATTGGCGGTGGTGCATCGGGTTGCAGCACCGCAATGCAGCTCTCGCTTCAGGGCAGGAGTGTGCTTGTATTGGATAAAGCCCAGTTCGGTTCCGGATCAACGGGCCAGGCAGCCGGTCTGGGAGGTCAGTTAAGGAGCAACCCGAGCGAAACGCGACTGCTCATGGAGGGCATTGAGGTGGTTCGTCAAATGGAGAGGAAACTCAACGAGAAAATCTTCACCAAGACGGGATCACTTCACGTTGCCGCCACCGAGGATCGGGCAGGGGAGTTGAGAGACTTTGTTGAATCGGGAAAAGCCATTGGGTTCGAGATTGAGCTTGTGGACAGGGAATTCGCCAAGAGTAGGCTGCCCTGCATGCGAACCGACGACCTGATTGAGTTTTGCTACTGTCCGACCGACGGACATTTCGCGCCCAGCGAACTGTTGAACGGCTACATCAGGATTGCGCGGGATGCCGGGGCCACTTTATTGCCACAGACACCCGTGGAGGACATCCTGATGGAGGAAGGCAGGGTCAAGGGCGTCCAAACAGCCGATGCATCCTTTTTTGCCCCTGTCGTGGTCAACGCGGCCGGGCCGTGGTCCTATCTGGTTGCGGAGTTGACGCAAACCCCCATGGCGACCGCGACGCTGGGTCATTACTATTTGGTCACGGAGCCGATCCCGGGGATGCAGATTTCCCCCACGGATGCGGCCATTAGGGACAGGGCCAACCGCATTTATTCGAGACCCGAGATGGGGGGGCTACTGGTTGGGTCCTATGAACAGGAGCCTGTCGAATACAGCATGGAGGCACTGCCTGCGGATTTTCAAATGTCGGAAATTCGCATTCAAAGGGACAACCTCAATGTTGCCCTGCTGATCGAGGCCGCATCGCAGCGATTTCCATTCATCAACGAACGAACACCCATGAGCGTCACAACGGGCATTATGACTTTCACTCCCGATGGCCATGCGCTCTGCGGTCAGGTGCGTGATGTCGAGGGACTTTACCACTGCACCGGATTCAACGGCCGCGGTGTATTCCAGAGCACCTCGGTGGGTCTTCTCATGGCGGATCTCATATGCCAGGGGCGCAGCCGCTACCAAATTGAACATCTCGACGCGGACCGGTTTTCAGGTGAGCCATGGCTTGGTGACCGGGAATCCATAAGGACTCGCTGTCGCGACCGCTACGCGAATCATTACTTGATTGCCTCCAAGGGTTGAGCACGCAGATCACCCGAATACATCCGGTGGGAAAACAGCTCACGCTTCTCGGGCCGGAGGGAGTGTTTGACATCACCGCCGCCGCCGTCGTAGCTGGCAGCCGAGTTGTGAACTGCCTCCGGCAGCCAAGCGCTTGGCCAAGCGGGGAGGAAATGCCGGTTGGCATTCTGCCGTCAATATCCGAAGGCAGGCTTGTAGCATGCGTTGCTGGGTGCGGATTGGGTGTCCTCGGCTCGTCCCGAGGGGCCGTCTGTCAGGCCGAAGTGCTTGGCGCGCAGCGCGGTTGCCTTGCGATACTCGACGTGGCCATCGGACATGACGAGGTTCCCGCCCTTGAAGTGCACGGAGGCGTACCAGTCGATGCCTGGGCTTCGCGCATGGTGCCAGTAGGTGTACTGGCCCTTGCCGCAGCCGCCGAACGAGGCGCCGTAGGAGGGACGCAACGCCGTGTAGCTCACGAGCCGGACGGTTTCCTGGATCAAGGCCACCCCGGCTGGATCGGTTACCCGGTCCATCGACAAATCCATCACCACCCCGTTGGGCAGATAACTGGTGGCGCTGATCTCGGTGGCGTCCGAGGCGTCGCCCGGCTTTTTCGAATCGGGACAAGAATACACCTCGGTGCTGGGGCGGTTTTGATTTTGCAGGTAGGGCGCAATGGCGTACAGGCAGTTGTTTCGCCAGTAGGAGTTGCGCTTGTTCATGAAGTCGGGCACCTGCGACGCCTTGGGCGGGTACTTCCCGTGGTCGGTCTCGTAGAGCACGAGGGCGGTGGCGATCTGTCTCATGTTTCCCAGGCACTGGGTCTGCCTGGCCTTCCCCTTCGCCTTGGCCAGGGCCGGTAGCAGCAACCCCGCCAGAATGGCGATGATGGCGATCACCATCAGCAGCTCAATGAGGGTGAATGCCCGCTTGGTCTTCGTGTTCATTTCGATTTTGAGGCTTTCAGTTCCACCGCTGTTTTGCCGCCGCGGAACGCCCCAAGGGGGGATCGCTTGGCCAAGCGCTTGGCCTTGACCTGCGGGTTTACTCAAACCGTTCCACCCAATGCGAGGTCCGGTCGAGATACCAGCCGGGTTCCAAGGGAATATAGTCGTGGTATTTGTAGTTGGCAATCCGCTTTGGGATCGCCGGTTCAATTTGTGTTCCCTCATGCCATTCATTGAATGAGGTGATCCCGATCACATCGGGCTCAACCCTGATGGCTGCTTCAAATTCGCGGTCATAATAGGAGCCTTTTTGGCGGCCTCTCGTGTTGCGTCCGTTCCAGGGTCGAATCCGGGTGTCATCGTAGCCGGGCGCCACGCAGGGAATAAACAGCTTGCCATTTTTTCGCGCCCAGGCGCCCAGGGTTTTCCAGTTGGCCGGGGTCGAGCCGTAGGTGAATCCATCTATGGCAAAGTAGGTGTAAAAACCGTCAAAATGCCCTTTCAGGAAAAATTCACCCTCCTTTTCTTTGACCCACAGGCCGATGATAATCGAGTCGTACTGGGTTCCCCGAATCGTTTGCGCTCCGTTGGGAGAAAAAACCGTGGCCCAGTCCCCGGCCTTCGTCAGGTAGGAATCATAAAGATAAAACATGGTGCGATTCCCCCACCTGCTGTCACGGTAAAGGGCGGGATGGGAGCCATGACGGTCCAACAGGTAAGTGATGGCCTCACGAACCGTGCCTGCGTTGCGGCCGCCGGGGCCAATGTGGGGTTCTATGTGAAAATTGATCCGGATGCCTTCCTTTTGCGCCGCATCGAAAAGCGCCGGCAGCGTGCGGTTCGTGAATGAATTTTTCCCCCACCAGGACACGCAAATGGTCCCGACCCGCGCCTGCCTGAGCTGCCTCATGTGTTTCCGGAGCGTGGCGGGGTCATTCACGCTGTAACAACCCAGGGCGGGATAAAAATTGGCCCCGATGTCCTCGCCGCCGGGGTATGATTTCGGGGGGCCACTCCGTGTGGAGACGGCATGATTCCAGTGATCGTACGCGCCATCCGTCTCCAGATTCCCAAACCAAGGATAGTAAAAGGCGTGGACCCTACGGTTTACCCGGGCAGCCCGGGGTTCGGCTTTGGCATTATCCGCGGGCCGCTTGGCCACTTTCTCCCCGTCGACAATCGCCGGTGAGCCGGGTTGCTCCGTCGCAGTGAACTGCACCGGGAGACCTTGGCCAACGCCAAGCAACAGCATTGCCCTGAGAACCGCACTACGGGGAAACTTCAGTCTGCCGTTCATTTTAATTGTTTGCCCTTCAACTCTGCGGCGGTCTTTCCGCCGTGCTTGCGGAGAAGGGCGACGGTTTCTTTCTTGCCTTCAGACACGGCCAAATCCAGCGGTGTAAAGCCCCCCTTATCCTTCGCTTTTATATCCGCGCCGTTGGCGATGAGTCGTTCGACAATCTCTTTGTGACCATCGTAAGCCGCATAATGCAGGGGCGTCCACCAATCTCGTTTTTCGTGTTCACGTGTGGTGACACCGACCGGGGAGTCCCCGGCCTGATCAGAAACCGGGCATGCGGCTGGAGGTGCGTTCGGCCAACCAAAGCATGTCGGGGTTGTCGCGGCAATATTTGTTCAACAGCAGCTTGTTGTTGTAGCGCACCGGGGGCGTGGTGCGTGCGTCGATCCACTTCCTGAATTCGGAGTGGCCGTCGGCAAAGGACAGTGTGCCGCTGCCGCTGTGATGGCTGGCCGGGTAATCGATGATGCTTGCCTCATGCATCCGATCGGGTTCCACCATTCGAACGGCAAACCCGCCCCCGTTGATGCTATCCGGATGCTCGTCAATAAGAACAAAAAAACGGGACGGCTCGGGGTTGTTCAAATCGGCCATCTTACGGAAGGTGCGATACGGTGGCGCCGGGAGCCAATAACCGGTCTTGGGCAGTCCTCCACTCTTTGCATGCCAGGGGCGCCCGCCCAAGGCCTGATTCATGGAGACACTCCGCACGCGGCGATGCGCCCACCCACCCACGCTCACGCTGCTCTTGTCGGCCGGGCACTTGTAAACACCGGGCGAAGGCTGGTAAGGGGCAAGCCTGGCGTATTGTGGATGGACCAGCAGGAGGATGTTGGTGTTGTCCCGGTTGTTGGCGTTGAAGTTGAGCCAACCGGACACCCAGGCCGCCGTTCCCATTGTGCCGGGGCGGCTGCCCACCTGGTTTTTGCTGCTTTGGTCATCCTCGGCGGCGGTCACCGCGCCGTCGTTGCCCTCGGCATACAGAACCCAGGCCAACTGGATTTGGCGCAGGTTATTCAGGCAGGAGATGCCGTGCGCCTTGGCCTTGGCGCTGGCCAGGGCCGGCAGCAGCAGCGCTGCAAGGATGGCGATGATGGCAATCACCACCAGCAACTCGATGAGCGTGAATGCCCGCTTGGTCGTTGTGTTCATTTCTCTGCCTCGGCTTTCAGTTCATCAGCCGTCTTGCCACCGTGCTCGCGGAGGATGGCTGCGATTTCGTTTTGGGAAAAGTTTTTTGCGCAATCAAGCGGCGTTTCGCCGTCGAAGTTGAATGCGTTTACGTTGGCCCTGGCTGCAATGATCAATTCCACGATATCCGGGTGACCGCACCACGCCGCCCAGTGCAGGGAGGATGCGCCGTAACGTTCGTCCCTTGTGTCCGCATCGGTTCCAGCCACCAAATGCCGGAGGACAACTTCCCTGTTCCCCGCCTCGGCCGCCGCCCAAATGGGCATCCCGAGCGTTGGGATGGCAGTCGGCTCCGTAGCTGCACACCCCGTCAACAGCACGGCTGCGATGGTGGTTTGCAGGAGTGATCTCATAAGACCGATGACTGGGAAACCTAGAAAAGTGGGCGGAAATTAACAAACCAATTCTTTAAAACTGGCTCCAGCTGCCAAGTCGCGGCTGGATGGACGAGCGGCCGCGAGTCCGTAATTTGGCCAAGCGTTTACTTGATTGTCTCCAAGTGGTTGGGCACAATTCGTCACGTCCAATGTCTCTCTCAAGCGAACTCTACCGGCAACACCTCGAGGTGACGCGGCGTTGCTTCCTGCAACTCGGAGCAGTCGGTGTTGCCGCGCTGAAGCCACTGTCCGCCTGGGCGGATTCCGATCAAGCCCTCCTCGATGAGGCGACGGCTGATCTCGAGTATTTCACGCCGCAGGATGATTTTGGCACGGTCGAGCGTGGCGATCCCCTGCCGTACCAGCTGCCCTTGGCCAAGCGGCTCGAGGTTGGCTTGGAACGTGAAACTTGGAAACTCGACGTCGTTCCGGATCCCGAGAGCAATCCGCAGATGGGCAACCCGCTCTCGAGGGCGAAGGGCAACGCGCTGGATTTCGAGGCGCTCTTGAAGCTCGGGGAGAAACACGCGGTGCGGTTTCTCAAGATCATGACCTGCAACAACATTGGCGCGCCGCTGGGCATGGGCTTGTGGGAGGGGGTGCCGCTTCGCCACGTCATCTGGGCCACTAAACCGACGGCGAACATCCGGCGCGTGTTTTACCATGGCCATCACAACAACGACCCCAAGCAGATGTTCCGGAGCTCACTGCCGATCGGCCGGGTGCTTGAGGATCCGCCAGGCGACAACCCGGTGATCCTCTGCTACAAGCTCAATGGCCAATGGCTGACCGGCAAACGCGGTGGCCCGGTGCGGATGCTGGTGCCCGATGCCTACGGCTTCAAGTCGGTCAAGTGGCTCAAGAGCG
>CAUZVJ010000030.1:0-14170 GCA_963583225.1 Verrucomicrobiia bacterium | reverse complement strand
AAAAACCGCCGACGCCTAAACCAAGCGCTTGGCCAAGCTCCCTCTCCCAGCGGGAGAGGGCAGGGGAGAGGGAGAAAACGTACGACGTTTCAAGCCCACCCGGATTTCAGTGTTCGGGCAGAAAAACCGCGACAAGATAGGGAACACAAGTCAGCCGAACAGCAACCGTTCTCATGACGGTTCACCCCCTCACCCCAACCCTCTCCCGGGGAGAGGGAAAGGCGGAGAGCATACGCGCTGTTAAAACGCTCGAGCCTTGCCGTTGAAGCCGATGATCATGGCGTTGGCGGTGCGGCCCATGTTTTTAAAAATGTAAATCTGCTTCACGTCGGCTTCCTCCAACTCGGCCAGCAACTCGGCGGAGATGCCTTCCTCCATCGACGGCTCGAAGATGAACTCCTCCCAAAAATTGTGGTGGCCCGGCGCGTAGGTTTGTGAGAACCAACCCTTGAGTACGAGCGGCTCGCCGATCAGGCCGGTGATGGTGGTCTGCTTCCAAGCCTTGAGCGGAGCAGTGTAACCAGCGGTCGGCCCAGTGGGGTGGGGTGGCCAAAAGAATTCTATCTCAATTTTTTTTCCATCCTTTCCCTCTAACAGACGATCCTGGGGTAAATCGTCGGGGCTGATTGTCTCGTTCGGATCAAAGGCTGACAACTGGATCTCCTCGGTCTTGACCGACTTGTAGGTTGGCTTGCCCGTTTGCCAGTCGATGGACAGATTTTTCAAGGGTTTCGAATAGTTTGCCTCCAGATAAACCGGAAGCTCACCAACAAACACGGCCGGCGAATTCCGGTCAGGCAGCCAACGCGGGATGACGACTGACATCTTGTACGTTGTGGTTTTTCCGTCGCGACTTTCCTGCCATTGATCCACCAGCACAGTTTCGTTGCCGCGCTTTCCAGTGCTGAAACGATGCTTGGGCCAGCCAGCGATGCCATCCTCCACCACCAGCGACTCCCCATCGACCACCCGTGTCCAACCGGCCGCATTTATGAGTGAACTCTTTTGGCCGGTGGCCTCCAACACACGGCTGGCGGCGTCGATGTTCCAGATGGATTTCAGCCGGTGATAGGCGAACACCCCGCCCCCCCCCGTCTCACCCTGAAACAAACGCAAAGTTGCCTGTCCGCCAGCAAGTATTGGCGTTGGATTTGTTAACTCCTGCGGCTGCGGCAATTCGCGAACCTGCTTCACCACGATCCGGTCTGCGTCCACCTTCTTGTACTCAAAATCGAGCGTGTATTTCATGCGATCAACAGCGTAACGGGAGAACCCCGGCGCGATTTTCTCGAACAACTTGTGCAACATCTCGTAATCGACCTTCCAATCCATCACATGGTCGCGACCGACCTGCAGCAGGCTTGATCTTTTGTTAAAATTCAGCGTTCTCCCGGTCGATCCGGATGACGACTTGTAGAAGGAGATGTTCACCTCCTCCGGTACTGCGGCGGAATCTGGATTGGCCACGCTGGTCGCACCTACCTGTGTCGAGAGCGCCGTCCACATATTGAAGGAACCGGCGGAGTACGAATTGTAGTCGCTCACCGCCACGCCGTTGGCCAGCTCGATTTCGTCCGGGTAGGAGTGATGCACGAGGATCGCCATGCCGACTTCACCCTCGTCCACGCTGAAGTGCCGCCGCTCAAGGTAGGCGTTGTCGTTGTAAAAACCGGCGTATACGCGCCGGATCGCCCGAAACACGCCGCGCTCTTTTTGCTTTGTGTCGTCGCAGGCGCACGGGCCGGCGGTGTCGTCGTCGAGGTCGTCGAGCAGGCAACCGCTGTAACTGTCGTACAGCCCAGCGCCGGTGAAGTGCCGACTGTCCTCCATGTCCGTCGAGCTGCGAAACCGGATTTTTTTGGTTTTATCGAACGGCGACAGCGCGGCGATGAGCGCCTGCCGCTGGCTCTCGACGAACGCGCCGCTGCGGATCAGCTTGCGGATTCCCTTCAGCGCGTCGGCCAAGTGGGCGGGCAGCCCGGACTCGTGCGCCTTGGCCAGGCGCGCGTCGATCTCCCCGCGCAACGACCTGCCGTTAGCCAAGTGCTGGACCATGAACTCGTCCCACAAGTCGAACGTGATCGCGATGGCCGGGTCGGGCGAATTGTTCGGGATCAACTTTCGCAACAGACTGAACTTGGCCGCCTTGCCGCCGACGAGTTTCGTGTCGCTTGGCTTGACTGATTTCATCGCCAACGTGTAGACGCCGGCCTTGGTCTTGGCCGCGAACTTGAGCTTGGGCGGTGCCTTGAGCTTGGCGACGGCCGCGCGGAAATCCTCCGGCAACTCCGCCTCGAGCGCCGTCAGCGTCGCCGTGGCACCGGAACTGTTTATGCCCCAGCCCTCCGATGTGCGAATCATGACTTCGCGCCCGGCGAGCTCACGTAACTCGGCACGAGTCGCCTCGTTGCCCTCGTAGTAAAACGGCACGCCAAAATTTTTCGCGAGGATCGCCACATGCGAGTTGGGCGTCGAGGGGTTCAGCGCGACGATCCCGGCGATTCGCGGCACCTCCGCCGGCACGTGGTCAGTCAGCAAAATATCAGCACTCGTCAACTCGCCGGCGCGGAACGCCTCGGTGATGTTGCCGCCCTCGACAAACACCAACCGCCCCATCGCCCAGCCGTAGGAATAAATCGCGTCCGAGCCGGTTTCCCAGCGCTGCGCCGAGACAACCGGCACGTCGTTTTGGGCGAGGGCATCGGCCACCGCGCCGCTGGCGTCCGCCTGCTCGAAGGTCGGCATGTACAGTCCTCGCAACGTCTCCGGCTTGTCGATCACGCCATCGACCAAGCGCCAAAGAAAACGAACCATCGGCGCGGGGAACCTGTCCTGCCCGACGAGTTGGATGGCGTACTCGCTGTTTTTCTCCGAGAACAAAACCGCGCCCATCACCGCACGGCGACCGCCGTGATAAAGCGTCGCGCCATCGAACGCCATGTGCGTCATGTCGTCGAACTCCGGCACGTGCCGCGTGCCAAAGTCGTAGTGAAACTTCAGCCGGTTGCCGTCCTGAAAATAAACCGTCGCCAAGTCATCCATCAGCACGGTGAACTTCACCCACTGCGTCTCCTTGGGCTTCTTCGTGCCGGGCGGCACCCACGCGCCCCCGTCGGCTGCCTTGAACTCGACGAGGAATTTGTCGCTTGGCAGGCTGAGTTCAGTTTTCCAGTTGGCCGACGCACTGAGCTTGGGTGCTATGGTTTCGAGCAGTTGAAAAAACCGCTGCTCGCCGCCCGTCCGCCCGGTGAAACCCAGCGCCGTCTCCGCCGTGGCCGCCACCGGAAACCAGTTGGCCACGTCGCCGGAAAACATAAGCGCCCCGACCCGCCCTTGGCCAATGCCGCTGGCCTCGACCGTCGCTTGGCCGGGCGCTTGGCCAAGCCACACGCTCAACTCCGATGCCCCCGCTTGGCCAAGTGCCAAGCACGTCAGCACCAACGAGAGAAAAAGCCGGTGTTCAGTCACCCTTCTTTGGCGGGAGCGGGAACTCGATCGGCTCGTCCGTGTTGATGCCGGTGCGGACGTCGGCCAACTCAATCGTCAGCGAGCCGTCCTTGCGCTTGAGCACGGCGAGCAGGTGGCCCGACTTGCCGTTGGCATCGACGCCCTTGGCCAAGAGGACAAACTGCATGCCCTCACCCGGTACGTGCCAGCTGACGGCTTCCTCGACGTGCTCGATCTCCCACGGCGTCTTGACGTGGTCGCCGATGGTCAGGTGAACAATTGTCACCAGTGCGCTGGCCAAGTCTCCCTGCGGATCGATGAAATGACTTTGGCTCCCCTCGGGCGGGACAATGATCCCGTGCGGCTCCGGCCAAGGCTCCGGGTGCGGCCAATTGCCGTCATCGCCGATGGCCACATGCCCCACTTCGTATTCGCCATTCTCGGTCTCCATGATTTCGGCGAACGCTTTTTGCACGTCGCCGTCGCTGTTTTTCACCAGAAAATCGATGAGGTAAACTATTTCATCCGGTCCGAAACTCATCCGCAGCGCACCGGTGACCCGATCCAATTTCACTCCCTCGGCATCGGCGTGCTCCAGCGCGAGCGTGGCCAGTTTCTGCGCCAGGTCACTCTTGGGATCCAACTCCTCGGTCTCGCCACCAATTCCGGGGCTAATCGGCTCAACATCAATATCGAGAATATCGAAGCCGCCGTCATCAGTTTTCATCACCTCGACGAACACCGTCAACTCGTGCCCCTCGGCGTCCTTGGCAACGAGGATTAATTCGATGAATTCACGGTCGTCGGTCGTCACTCGATCCATGACCAGAATCTCAATCACCTTTAGCTCTGCCGCCGCAAGTCGATCGGTCGCCGCCTTGATCAGCGCCTTGCCCAACTCGCTCTCCGGATCGATAGGCTCAACTTCGCGCATTCCGCCATCGGGATCGTTGGGATCGAACGGGTCGTCGGGGGTGATATCAACGTCGAGAAGATCGAAGCCTCCGTCTGCAGTTTCCACCAACTCGGCGAACACCATCAACTTGTGCCCCTCGGCGTCTTTGGCGAGGAGCACCAACTCGATAATCTTGCGATCATCAAACATCACCCGATCCATGGCCAAAACCTTAGACAGCTTGAGGCCGGCATCCTCGAGTTGGGCAACTGCCGCCTTGATCAACGCCTTGCCCAACTCGCTCTCCGGGTCGATCGGCTCAATATCACCCATGCCGCCGTCGGGATCATTGGGGTCAAACGGATCGTCCTCCACTTCGTGAATCTTGAAATTCCCGTCGGCGTCCTTCTCCAGACCCAGAAATACCGTCGATACAATCCCGTTGCTCTCGGTCAACAGGATCACCCCGAACATCTCACGCTCATCGTCGTTGAATCGGTCGACGGACACCACTTCCACCGACTCGAACCCTTCCTCGCCGACATGCGCCAGCGCAGCCTCGATCAGCGCTTTGCCAAGGTCGCTCTCGGGATCAATGTGTTCGATCACATCGATGCCGTCATCGGGATTGTCCGGGCCGAACGGATCAAACGGGTCACCATCGTCGAACGTATCCGCGTGAACCAGCTTCAGCTCACCCTGTTCGTCCGCCTCCACTTCGCCGAACACCTCCACTTTGTCTCCTTCGCCGTTCAGCGCCTGGAGATGCACAAAATAAAACTCGCCGATGGCTTCTGTCAGTTTGTTCACGGCGAAAATCTCACTTAGCTCCAGACCTTTTTCGTGTAACCCTCCCATCACGAGCTTGGCCAACCGCTTGGCCAAGTCGCTCGCCGGGTCGATGGATTCCTCCACCTCGATGAGATCCAGTTTTCGTTCCCCGTCGTCGCCGACCATGAATTCACCCGAGACAACAAACTCGTTCCCCTCGGCGTCCTTGGCCAGCACTGCGATGAAGTAAATTGTGCCCTCTTCCTCGAAGGACAACTCCGCCGCCTCCTCGACTTCGATCAACTCAAGCTTCTGCCCCTCGATCCCCGCCAACAATTCTTCCGCCAACGCCTTGGCCAACTCACTGTCATGATCGATCTCTGTGAATCCAACCATCGGACCGTTGCCATCGGGACCGCCCGGGCCGAACGGACTATTGGGATCGGGTTTTTCAACATCGGGGTCACCGGGATTTTCGCCCCCGTCCCCGTCTCCCCCGTCCCCTCCGTCGTGTGCCTCATCCGGGCCACCCATCGGCGTCACGCGGAAAAAATGGTTCCCTCCCTTGAGTGTACTCGGCGGATTCCAGATCAGCGGCTTGTCGCCGGCTGTCAATTCGGCCAAGCGCTTCCAGTCAACCAAGTTGGCCGAGCCTTGCACCTCCAGTTTCACCCCGGCCGGCGCGTCGATCAAAATCGACAACGCGTCGCGGTCGTAGACCGAAATCTTGGGCTTGGCCAACTCACCGGTACCGGCCGGCCCCTCCCCCGATTGCCCCAGCACCCCGCTTGGCCAAGCGCAAACCAGCAACAAAACAGCCCAACCCAAACCAGCCGGCTTAAGTCCAAATCGTGGAATACCGGTGTATTTCTTCACAGCGCTAAGAAAGCTACCAGTATCAAAAAAACCTGTCGACTGATTAATTTCAAACATCTGCCAATTTCCAGTCGGGGGCGATCTCGGCATCGAGCGAAGTCGTGCCACCGCCCTTGGCCAAGTGCATGTGGGCAACCATGCCGACCATCGCCGCGTTGTCGGTGCAGAGCGTCGGGTTGGCCAGGCGCAACGAAAAACCGGCCCGGTCGCAAGCCGCGGCCAAGGCTGCACGCAGGCCGCTGTTGCACGTCACGCCACCCGAGGCGGTGACGCATTTCGCGCCGAGCTTTTTCGCCGCGCGGATGGTTTTGGTTACAAGCACCTCGACGATCGCCGCCTGCACGCCGGCGCACAGGTCGCGCAACCGCTGGCCGTCCTCGAGCACGCCAGGATTGTCACGGATGAAATAACGCACGGACGTTTTGAGTCCGCTGAAACTGAAGTCGTGCGAGTCGTCGCGCATCATCGGCCGGGGGAAGTTGTGAGCGCCGCCATCGCCCTCGACGGCAAGGCGATCCAGCTCCGGGCCGCCGGGGTACGGCAGGCCGATCAGCTTGGCCGCCTTATCGAAGCACTCGCCGGCAGCGTCGTCCACCGTGCCGCCAAGCACACGATGCTCCAGCGGCGCGGCGACGTGGACGAGCATCGTGTGGCCACCGCTGACGATCAGCGACACGTTTGGCTCAAATTCGTCGAGCGACAACGACAACGGATCGCCGCCGATCCACGGCGAGTAGAGGTGCGCCTCGTGATGGTGGATGCCGACGAACGGCTTGGCCAAGGCGAACGCCAGGCCCTGCGCCGCCCGCAAGCCGACCAGCAGCGCCCCCGGCAATCCCGGCCCGCGAGTCGCCGCGATCGCGTCGAGTTCGTCGGTCGCGACGTCCGCTTGGCCAAGCGCCTCGCGGGCAACCGGCATGAGGTTGCGCAGATGTTCGCGCGAGGCGAGTTCGGGCACGACGCCGCCATATTCCTCGTGAAGTTTGACTTGGGAGGAAACGGCATTGGCCAGAACGCAGCCACCGCGCAGCACGGCGACGCTGGTTTCGTCACACGACGTCTCAATGGCCAACAACAGCATGGGAGGAAACAGTCTCGCTTGGCCAAGCGGCGAAATCACTCTGGCTTTTCAGCCGGTTTTTCCTCGGGCTCCGGCTTGGCTTCTTTCTCCGGTTTGGTCTTTTCCTTGGGTTTTTCGGCCGGTTTTTCGGCCGGTTTTTCCTCTTTTGGCTCGGCCTTGGCTTGAATCTGCTTTTTGCCAATGAGCAGTTCCATCGCCTTGGCCAATTGCGGGTCGACGAAGTTTTCGACGGCCTCGCGGCGACCCTCCGGAACCATCTTGAGGCCGCCCGGCGTGCGCTGGAGAAAGAGCAATTCCTCATCCTCGCGGCTCATTTTCACTTTGTGATGCGGCTCGATACCGTTGCCGTGGATGACCTCATGGCTCGGGGTGTAATACTTCGCGGTGGTCAGTCGAAGCGCGGCGCCGTGCTGGCCGTTGATCGGCAGAATCTTTTGCACCGAGCCTTTGCCAAAGGTTTTTTCGCCGACGACCTTGGCGCGGTCGTTGTCCTTGAGGCAGCCGGCGACGATCTCCGAGGCGCTGGCGCTGAACCGGTTCACCAACACGACCAGAGGCAGATCGGGACGGGCGTTGCGGCCGGACGACTTGTGCTCGGAATTCTCGCGTTCGCGGCGTCCCTCGGTGGTGACGATCGGCTCGCCCCTGGCCAGGAATTTCTCACAGACCCCGACCGCCTGGTCGAGCAGCCCACCGGGGTTGTGGCGCAGATCGAGCACAAGGCCTTTCATGTCTTCGAGTTCTAGTTTGCGGAGCGCCTCCTCGAGGTCGCGTGAGGTCGACTCGCCGAACTGCGTCAGGCGCACGTAGCCGATTTTGTTTTCATCGACGGTGAACTTGCGCTGGTTGTTGATGTCTTTGACGGTGGCCACTTTGATGAGTGCCCGCTTGAGGGTGACCTCAATGTCCTCACGGGTGGACGGCCGGAAAAAAGTGATTTCGACTTTCGAACCCGGTTTGCCGCGTAGCTTGTGCACGGCCTCCGGCATGGAAATGTTGCGGGCGTTTTTGCCTTCGATTTTTATGATGCGATCACCCGACATGATGCCCGCCTCGTAGGCCGGCGTGTCCTCCATCGGCGCCAGCACGGTGAGGTAGCCGTCCTGAATGTTGATGTGCACACCGACACCGCCGAACCGGCCCTCGGTGTCGTCCATAAGATGCGAGTAGCGGACGGGCGGCATGAACTCGCTGTGCGAATCGAGCATGCCGATCATGCCCCGCAACGCACCGTGGACGAGGTCCTCGTAGGTCAACTCGCCGCCATCGACGTAGTCGCGCCGGATGCGCTCGAGCACGTTGACGAAAAGGTCGAGATTGGCGTGGGGATCGTTGGCGGTCGAGTTGGCGTCGGACTCGGAATAAACCTTGGCCCCGATCGCCAGGTTCAACAACAACACCCCGATCACCAGGCCATGGAGAATTCTTCGTGCAGCTTTGGTTTGTAGCATCGCCCGGCGACCATACGCCATCACGGCCCGCTTGGCCAAGCGGGAATCAGAGTCGGCTGATGAGCCAAGTATGCTTGCCTCGCGGCGTCTTTTCGACCTCCTCGACCTCGCGCAGCACCAGCCGGAAGTCGTCGCCCAGCTTGCGCAAAATGTCGCTTTCGATCTGCGGCAGGCGCGATGAATGAAACTCCGGCGACGGGATGTAGCGAAACTCCGCCACGCCCTGTTCCGACTGGAAAAACTGCACGGCGTACAGTCCGTCGAAGATCGCGTCGTGCATGTTGAAGGCGGTCAGCGAGATGCGCCGCCCCGTGCCGGTGACGAGAAACTCCTGCCGGCGCCCGGCGATCTCCTCGACAGCCGGCCAGGCGTACTCCCGCCGCGCATCCGGCTTGGCCAGGCGCACAAAGTCGCCGGTTTGGTAGCGCACCAGCGGCATGGCCATGTTGTGAAACGTCGTGCCGATGACTTCCTGCAAGCCGTCGGCATCCGGCTCGCCGAATTCAACAAACCCGTAGTGTGGCCAAAAATAAAACAGCTCCGAGTACGTTCCCTCGGCGGCGAGCACGACGCGCTCGGCGTGGCCGTACCAGCGCAGCACGCGACACTGGAACACGCCCTCGAGGAGCCGTTTTTGCGACAGCGTCAATTGCTCCGAGCCGCACAGCACGCCTTGGAGTGGCGTGCGCCAACGCTGGTCGTGCCGGTGCAAATACTCGGCAAGTTGCAGTGCCGCCGCCGGGTAGATGTTCAAAAAATCCGGCTGAAAATTTTCCAGCGCCTTGAGGTATTCTGGGATGCGCTCGTCAGTGAGGTGGTACGACGAAAGCATCAGCCAGTCGCGCGTG
This sequence comes from Verrucomicrobiia bacterium, assembly GCA_963583225.1. Lineage (GTDB taxonomy): Bacteria > Verrucomicrobiota > Verrucomicrobiia > Limisphaerales > UBA1096 > UBA1096. Next base: position 4,801 of record CAUZVJ010000030.1, on the reverse strand, counting down.
GCGTCGTACGCGATGATGTTGCCCTTGGCCCGCGAGTCGGTCACATGGCCCCGGATCAGCGCGAGTCGGGCCTTGTCAAAATACCCGGCGCGCCGCCAGTTGGCCTCGAGGAACGCCTGCTCCTTTGGCCGGCTGACACCCTTCTGCAAATGAAACCCCACCGGCACGCCGGTCGAGCCGCCGGTGGTGATGTACAATTTTTGCGAGTCGGCAATCTCGGTCGAGGTCAGGTCATCAAAATGCTGCTGAATGTCCTGCTTGGCTAGCGACGGGCATCCGGCGAAATCGTCGAGCGACATCATTGCGTCCGGCCGGAAACCGGCCTTCGCAAAGGAGCGGCTGTAAAACGGACAGTAGCTCGCGGCGTTGACGAGTGTGCGGCGCAGTTCGCGCAACTGGTACTCGCGGATATCCGACTCGCTCCAGCTTGGCGCATCGTCGGCCAACTCACGAAACTCGCCGTATGCTTTGCCGTAGCGGATTCGGCGCGGGAGCATCCGGTACGATGTGCCGATAAAATTGCGCGCGCCCTGCGGCAGCCGGTCGTACAGCGAGAGCAACGGGTAAAGCTTGTCCTCGAGACTCATCGCTTGGCTTGGTTTTGCGGCTCACGCTCGATCGCGCCGACCCAGCCAAAGTGCGGCTTGAACGCGAATCGGTCGCCCGCTTGGCCAAGCGGCCCGTCCCACTCCGGCTTGTTCGAGACAAGGCTTATGTCGCTTGGCCGAAATGGGATGAAGTTGCGCTTCCGAATCTCGAAACTGTTCTTCAGCAACCGTAGCTTTTGCCAGTCGAACCCCATCAGAGTGGCGGCGGCCATGTCCACGGCAGCCGGATGGGTGCCGGCGAGAATCGTGCCGCACGGCTTGGCGTCGGGCGACATCGGGCCGTTGCCTTCGCCGCCGATGATGCCATCGACCACGGCCAAATAGCGCAGTGGTTTTTGGCGCGGCTGCCCTGCGCCGTCAAAATCGAACAGGCATTTGTTGAGGTCGAGCACCATCCGCCAGCAGGTGTCGTTGCCGTGCCAGTTGCCGGAGCGGACGACTTTTTGCGTGTCACCGAAAAATAGACGCCCCAGTTTTTTCAACGGCACAAACAGGCGCGAGAGCAGCGGGCGGCCGTTGACGATGCGCTTGGCCTTGCCCATCCACGAATGCTCGAGCTTGGCCTTCGCGGTCGAGGCGGGGAACTGGTCGCCGCCCAGATCGGGCGTGCCCTCGGTGTGGTGCGGCAGCCAGTTTTTGTTGGCGTTGATGCCGACGAGATTCTTGAGCGCGCAAGTCAGCCCGACTTTTTTGTGGGACTTGAGCTTGGGCAAATTGATCAGCACGTCGGCGTCCATCGGCGTGCGGCAGAGCATGTACTCGTGTCGCTCGCCGGAGTGTCGCTCGTTCGTCTCGGCCATGTTGAACGACGCGCCGAACAACCGGCCGTTTCCGTGGAAGCCGACGAACTCGCTGGCGTCGTTCAGCCCGACAAACGTGTCGCCCGCCGGGTCGCCGGTGAGTTGTGTTTTTGAAACGGTGACGCCATCGACGGCGTGCCATTCCTCCGGTCGCAAATCGAGCAGCTGGATTTTTGTGCCGGGGAAGTCGCGCCGGCAGCGATCGACCATTTTGTCTAGCCCGCAGTATTCGTTGAGCTTGGCAAATGACGAGTCGGTTTGCGGCGCGTCGCAAATGGTGATCGAGCCGCTGCCGGCGAGCCGCGTGCCGACCCAGCGGATGACCGCCTCGATGACGGCGGGATGCGTGACGACGTGTTCCCACTGGCCGGGGCCGGGGTGGCGCTCGTCGTGTTCCTTGACCCAGTTCGGCTTGAGGACGACGCGGTCGTGCGGGCGCACGAAATCGTCCGGCAGGCCAAGCGCGTCCAGCGCCTTGCCGACGAGCGCGTGAACGGCGGCGGGATCGTCGTAATGCTCGACGCCGCGAAAGGCGGAGACGCGGGCGGGATCGGGTTGTGCGTCGGTGTTCACTCGTTTTCAAGCGCCAACAGGGCGGCACGGATTTTTTCACCGAACGCCCGCCGCGTAAAGTGTCGCAAAAACCGGTCGCGCAGCCCGGCCTCGTCCGTGCGACCGAGAAAGCCTTCAAGCCGGTCGGCGATTTGGCCGGGTGACCGGATGTCCACAAGCCCTTCGTAATCCTCCGGAAACAACTCCGGCAAAATGCGCCACCGCGTGGCGATGATCGGCAGGCCGTGTGCCATCGCCTCGACGAGGCTGACCGGGTGCGCCTCGAATTCGTAGTACGACGCCAGCACGAAGGCGTCGGCTTGGGCGAAGAGCTTGCGCTTTTTTGGCTCGTCGGCGAAGCCGTGATAAACGACGAGCGGGCCTTGCGCGTCGTTCAGTTCCGCTTGGCCAAACCGTTCGTTGAATTCGACCTCCTCTTCGGCGAGATAAAATTTGCCGGCGACGTCAAGCTGCACGCGCTTGGTCAAGCCGTTGGCTCGCAGACGGGCGTTGACATCGGCGACGGCGTCGATGGCGTCGAATAGTCCCTTGTCGCGGTAACAGAGGCTGAGGTACAGCACGCGGAACGTTCCCGCTTGGCCAAGCGCTTGGGCGCGGGTCTGCTGCGCCGGTTGCAGCGTGGCGGCGTAGTCGGGGCAGGGGTCGGGCGCGCAGTTTGGCACGGTGACGATGCGGCGCGGCGAGAGCTTGGCGGCGTCTTCGTGATAATGGTCGCCGAGCACGATGCTCAGCTCGGGGCGGCCGAGCAACCGGCAAGACACCCAGCGCTCCCAAGCGCGTGCCTCCGTCTCGAGCCAGCTGCCGACGCCGGACGCCTGATAATGAAAAATGGTTCGCCGAAAAAACGGGCGGCACAGCAGCATCACAATCCAGTCGCGGTAAACGGCGTTGCGAAGACCGGGCGCGGGGATGTAATAAAAATGGTCTGCGCCGTGGCGCAGCCGCAGCCAAACGGCCTTTAGGCAGTAGCGGAAAATGAGGAGGAGCTTGCGCGGGCTTGCGGAGGCGATGTCGTCGATGTCTTTCGAGAGGCGGCTGTCGACGTGGAAGACCTCGATTGTTTCGTCGTCGCGCAGCTCGTCGAGCAGTTGCTGCACCATGAAACTTTGGCCGTGGAACGGCGGCGGGACGTGTGCGAAGACGAGCAGTTTCATGTTGCGTCCCCGTTGTGCTTGGCCAACTGCGCATACAGTTGGTTGTACTTGGCGGTCATCTCGCTGGCGGCCCAGCCTCGGACGCTGTAGCGGATTTCGGACGCTGTAGCGGGGGTGAATTCGCCGTTGAGAATGACGGCGATTTTGTCACGCAAATCGTCGATGCTGCCGGTGTCGTAAAGCAGGCCAGTCGTGCCGTCCTGCACGATATCGACATTGCCGCCGCTGCGCGCCGCGAGGGCGGGCAGGCCCAGCGCGAGGGCTTCCATCAGCGACACGCTGCACGGCTCGTTTTCCGAGGCGACGACAACAAAATGGCCCGATTGCAGCGACTCAACAACTTTGCGGGTTGAGCCGTGGAGGAACACGGTTTCGTGAAGGTTGTGAGTCTCGATCAGCTCTCGCAACTCGGCGGCGAAGGCTTGCGAGTCGGCGTCGCTCTGCTCCGGCCCCCAGAGGTGAAACTCGACGCGGGCCTTGAGTTCGGCGGGCAGCTTGGCCAAGGCGGCGACGGGGTGGTGCCAGCCTTTCCAGCGGACGAGTGTGCCCATGCCGACGAGCTTGAGCTTGGCCAAGGGATCGGCGCTTGGCCAAGCGTTCGTCTTGAGCGGTTCCTCGAAAAAACGATCGGCGCAACCGGAAAAAATGATGCTGCACTTAGGCGGCTCGATGGCGAGGTCGTAGTGCGCGGCCATGTTGGGGTTGAGCACCACAGTGGTCATCCATTTGCGCCGCGCCGCCCAGCGGTAAAGCCAAGTGCGGTTGGCGTAGCTGTGGTTCGTGAACAGCACATGCCGGCCAAGAAACAAACCGGCGATCAGCGCGACGATTAGTCCGCCGCGAGTGTGCGCGTGGATAACGTCGAACGACTCGTTCCGGAGCAGTTTGCGCAGGCTGAAAAACGCCAGCACGCTGGTGAGAAAAATGGCGAGATGGCTCGGCGAGTCGCTGGCGATAAAGCCGGTGCGCCGGTAGTCGAGTTGCGGCGAGCGGGTTTCGGCGTAATCGCGATGAACCCAAACCGAGTGCTGGATGCCAGCCGCCGGGCCGGATTGGTGCAGGCAGCGGATCACCGAGAGGATGCCGCCCGCATCCTCGCGTTGGCCGACCAGATGGAGAATTCTCATTCCTGCTCGGGCTGCTCCGGTGGCTCCGCGCGCAACCGGTCCCGCAACATATATTGGCAGGTGATCAGCAGGCCGGCCTGGAGGGAGAACGTTTTCATCGCGTACTCGCTGTCGCCGTGCAGGGCGAGGAAAGCGACGACGTTGGCCATCCAAAGGCAGGAGACGATGCAACTCACGCGGGAGAAGTCGTCGTCCACGCCGTGTTCGCGGAGATGAAAAATAATCTTGATGGCGACCACCGATCCGGCGAGGAGAAACAGCAGCATAAAGCAGGTACCGATTAGGCCGGTGTTGACCATTAACCCAATGAATCCGTTGTAAAAACGCCCCTGGTTGATGTGATACGTGATCGCCGTGGGATCCCATTGCAGCGAGTGGTCGCCAAAGCCGGACTGCCCAAACCCGCGCCCGACCCACAGGTATTGGGGCATCATTTTAAACCCTTCCTCGCGCAGGACGCGCCGGGTTTCCATCGTGCTCAACCCGTCCAGCCGCGCATCGCGATGCACCGTGATGCCGGGCAGCACCGAGAGCGCACG
>CAUZVJ010000029.1:0-14316 GCA_963583225.1 Verrucomicrobiia bacterium | reverse complement strand
GCGTGGCGCGCCGAGACCATGCCCTACGGCGGACTCAAAGACAGCGGCATGGGCAAGGAAGGCCCCAGGTACGCCGTGGAGGAAATGACCGAAACCAAAATGGTCGTCATTCATTGACGACGCGAGTAAACCGCAAAACAGCATTCCCTCCAGGGGTGTGATGACCTAGAGTCCCCGCATGCGTTACCTCCTTGTTTTTCTTTGTTCTTTGGGCTGTTTGACGGCATCAGCCGCACCGGTTAAGCCGAACATTGTACTGATTCTCGCCGATGACGTCGGTTGTGAGCCGATCGGGGCTTACGGCGGGGAACGTTGGAAGACGCCCAACATCGACGCCCTAGCCAGGGGCGGCATGAGGTTTGATCACTGTTACAGCATGCCAGTCTGCCATCCGTCCCGCCTGGCTCTGCTCACCGGCAAGTATCCGTTTCGGCTGAAATCCGGCTGGGGTTCGTTCCCCAAGGCCGAGGAGAAGAACACCATCGCCCAGGTGCTGCGCCGTGCCGGCTATGCAACTGCGGTCGCCGGCAAGTGGCAGTTGGTTTTGATGAAAACCGACAAGCAACACCCGGACAGGCTCGGTTTCGATGAATGGAGTGTGTTCGGCTGGCACGAGGGAGCGCGCTACCACGACCCGATGATCTACCAAAACGGCAAAGTGCGGGACGAATTGAAGGGACGGTACGGGCCGGATATGTATGTCGATTTTCTCGGCGAGTTCATGGAGAAGAACAGCAATACAGGCAAACCGTTCTTCGCATTTTACTCGATGGCACTGGCACACGATGTAACCGACGACCTCAAGTGGCAGGTGCCGTATGCGCCGGGCAAGGATCGCTGGATGAACTATGGCGAGATGGTGGAGAGCATGGACGCAATGGTGGGGCGTCTCGTCACCAAGCTCGACGCGCTCAAGCTGCGCGAGAACACGCTCATCCTCTTCTCCGGCGACAACGGCACGGCGGCGAAGTCAAAGTTGCGCCACAGGAAAGGCGAGGGGTACGAGAAAGAGCAGGTGTACTCGATTCAAAACGGCCAGCGCATCCCCGGTGGCAAGGGGTCGTTGCTCGACATCGGCACCCATGTGCCTTTGATCGCCAACTGGCAAAACACCGTCGCGGCCGGCAGCCAAAGCCAAGCACTGGTGGATTTCAGCGACTGGCTGCCGACGTTCGCCCACTTGGCAAAGGCACAACTCCCCAGCGGCCAACTGGACGGCAGAAGTTTCGTCCCGGCCCTGCTTGGCCAGGCGCATAAGAAGGCTCGCGCGTTTGCCTTTGCCGAAAGCAAAGGCGGCAAAGGCTGGGCACGAACCCGGCAGTACAAGCTCTACAACAACGGCAAGTTCTTCGATATGAAGAACGATCCGATGGAAAAGAAGCCCCTGGCCAAGCCCACCGGCCATGCTGCCTCGGGGCTCGAGTTGCTTCACGGTTCAATGAAGCGCCTTGGTTTTCCCTTCAAAAGGTAATCCGCTTGACCAAGCGCCCGACCGCTGGTAGGTTATTTCGCACATTTCTATGCCAATGAAACAGCGTTTCGTCATACTGTTTGCCCTGTTCATGGGAATTGCGACCTTGGTTCAAGCCAAGTCGCAGCGGCCAAACATTCTGTTCGTCTTCTCCGACGACCATGCCCCTCACGCCATCGGCGCCTATAACGGCTGGCTCAAGCCGGTGAACCCGACACCCAACATCGACAAGTTGGCCATGGACGGCATGTTGTTTGAGAGGAGTTTCTGCTCGAACTCCATCTGCGGGCCAAGCCGCGCGGTGATCCTCAGCGGCAAGCACAGCCACAAAAACGGGTTCATGAACAACGGCAATTCGTTCGACTGGAACCAGCAGATTTTCCCGAAGATTCTCCAAAAGAACGGCTACCAAACGGCCATCTACGGCAAGAGCCATTTGAAGGGCAAACCGCGGGGCTTCGACGATTGGGCGGTACTGCCGGGCCAGGGACTCTACTACAATCCGGACCTGATTTTTGCCGATGGCCGGCGGCGGATCGACGGCTACTGCACGGACATCGTGACCGACCTTGCCGTGAATTGGCTGAAGGAAAAACGCGACAAGGACAAGCCGTTCATGTTGATGGTCCAGCACAAGGCCCCACACCGCAACTGGATGCCACCGCTGCGCCACCTAAACCTATACGACGACATTGAAATTCCGGAACCACCGACACTGTTCGACAATTGGGAGGACAACGCTCCACCGGCTCGTCATCAGGAATTGGAGGTCGATCGTCACATGGATCTGAACTATGACCTGTTCGTCGACCTCACACCGGAGTACAATCAACCGCCGTCACAAAAGCGTCAGGACCGTTCCGGCTGGAACAACATGAAGCGTATGTCCAAAGAGCAGTTGGGCAAATGGCGTGCCGCCTTTGGCCCAAAAGACGAGGCCTTCCACAAGGCAAACCTCAAGGGCAAGGATCTCGTTCGCTGGAAGTTCCAGCGTTACGCCAAGAACTACCTCCGCTGCGTCAGGGGCGTCGATGAAAGTATCGGCCGCCTGCAGGACACGCTCAAGGAACTCGGTCTCGCCGACAACACCGTGGTGATCTACTCCTCCGACCAGGGTTTCTACATCGGCGACCACGGTTGGTACGACAAACGTTGGATGTACGAGGAATCGTTGATGATGCCGTTCATCGTGAAATGGCCCGGGGTTACCAAGGCCGGTTCACGCGACAAACACCTCATCCAAAACCTCGACTACGCCGAGACGTTTTTGGAAATGGCCGGCGCTACGATCCCCAGCGACATGCAGGGCCGCTCGCTCGTGCCGCTATTGAAAGGTGAATCACCGGAAGATTGGCGGAAAAGCATTTACTACCACTACTACGAGTACCCAAGCGTTCACATGGTGCCCCGCCACTACGGAATCCGTACCCAACGCTACAAGCTCATGCACTTCTATCAGTTCGGCAACGAATGGGAACTGTACGACCTAAGGAAAGATCCTGACGAGTTGACGAACATCTACGGCAAGCCGGAGCATACCAAGCTGCAGAAACGCATGAAGCGCCAGTTGGGCAGGCTGCAAAAGCACTACGAAGACGACAGCGACATCTCCGAAAAACCGGATAGCTGGAAGGCCGAGATGCGCAAATAGTTCCCACCAGTCAACGATTATTTCACCACATCAAGCAGTTCCAGCATGGCCTCGCCGAAGGCCGTTCCGACCTGGGCGAATAGCCCGGGACTACCGTAGTAATGGTAGGGCCGGTCATTTCCGAACCGGCGCCATTTGTCGACGTCCTTGCTTCAGCCGCCGGGGCCGGTGTAGATGGCATGGGCCTCCATGTCCCAGTATTTGTCGGTTCTAACACACAACGCATTGCCCTTGAACTCGGGGTGGTTCGGGACGGCGGCCTGCGCCTTCTTGATGTAGTCCCGTGGTGACCCTTCCTCGTCGGGTTTCATGCCATCGTTACCCATCTGACCGATCACGAACTTCATGTCCGGCGCCTTGAATTCCATGCGCACGTTGCGGATGAAATTGGCCATGTTCTTTTCGTAGGTTAGCCAGCGGTCCTGATACTGGTCGTTCCAACCCTGGAACCAGACAAAGCCCTTGATCTCGTAGCCCTGATTCTTGTAGCCGGGAAACCGCTTGCCCAGTTCGCTCAGGCATCCATGCACCTCGCTGACCGTATTGCGAGTAGTCCTTGCCGAACTGCTCCTTATACTGCGCGGCGGTCACCATCTCACGCGGCTTGAATGTTCGCAGGCGCCTTTTCTTTTCCGCCGTCTTGTTCTCCTCGGCGATCCTCTTGTTGACGGCTTCAATTTTTGCAGGCTCGGCGTCGTTCCAGGCCTTGTTCTCAGCATTCTGGGCCGCCGCCAGCTTCGAGTACTCCTCATCACTGAGCATGGAGGATGGCGGCAGGAAACCACGCGCCAAGGCTCTGCCTCCCCAGGAGGCCTTGATCAGAAAAACCTGCTCGTCAAAGTGATTCCCAACGACATGGCCGAAGTTGAACTCCGGACCGAAGCCTTCACGAGGCGCCCCGTACCCAACGGTCAGGTCGCCATGCTTGCCGAGGTAGTTGATCCAGACATCATGGCGCGTGCTCCAGAGGTAGGTCGGGGTTTTGCCCCTGTCGTTCGGATCCGTGGTCTCGGCCACCTTCCTTGTGAACGCCTCAAAATCGCCGTCCTTGATGAAGTGCGTGTAACGCTCCCTGTATTTTTTCTGCGAAACCTGCCAGGCAAGCGGTTCGGGAAAGCCGCGCCCCTCCATGTTCGATTGCCCGACAAGTACGAACACCTTCACCGGTTTCTTATCCGCCGACCAGGCGGACAAACCCAGAATCAAACCAAGCGACAGGGATAGTATTCGTTTCATATGAATATCGAGTTCCAGCGTGAGGCTAGCGACTGCTCGGCTGCCATCAAGCCGAAAACGAATCGCCATTTTTCCTTGTCGTCATTAGGAAGGCCCCAAGCACACCGTCGAGGTAATGACCGAAACCAAAATGGTGGTGATCCACTGCCCGCCTGGCCAAGTGGCAGGGGATTGATTTCCGGCGAGCAACCGGATCATAGCTTGGACTTCTCGATGCGGTACAGGTGGGTATCGCTTCTCAGGAACAGCGCGCCGTCGGTCACGGCGGGGGAGGCTTTGAAGGTGCCTTTCAACTGGTTCGTCGCCAAAATCTGAAAGGCGCTGCCGGCGGCGACGATGGTGGTTTTGCCCTCGCGATTGCAAAAGTAAATGCGGCCGCAAATCTCGACAGGCGAGGCGTCGTGATTGCCACCAAGGCGTTCGCGCCAATGCGGTTCGCCGGTCATTGCGTCGATGCAACTCGCCACGCCGCCGTCGTGCACAACGAAGATTTCTTTGCCGACCAGCAACGGCGACGAGACATGGGCGATACCTTTGGAATTCTGCCAGATAATCTGATCGTCACGCAACCGGCCCTTGCCGGGACGGACGGCGTAAATGCAGAAATGATCCTGCCGAATGGAGCCGACGACGTAAAACAGATCGTTCCCGTACGAAGGGCGGCCAACAACGGAGAAACCGTTGTACGGCATCCACCACAATTCCGCACCGGTCGTGAGGTCGTACGCGGCGACATGATCGGCTCCGGAGCAAACAAGTTGCGGGATGCCTTCGACGGGTTGAATCAGCGGTGTGGAGTAGGCCATTTTTGCGATGGGCCGCTTCTTGGCAGCGGCCTCGAGATGCGCCCGCGGTTGCTTCCACTTGACCTTCCCTGTCCGCTTGTCGAGCGCCACGATGAATTGGTTGTCGATGCCGTCGCAGGTGAGAATCAACAGATCGCGGTGCAGGATCGGCGAGCTGGCTCCGCCCTGTATCACATTGTAATTAAACTCGGTGTTTTTCCAGAGGATGCCGCCGGCGGTGTCCAGACACGCAGTACCGCGAGGGCCGAAGTGGACGTACACGCGCTCGCCGTCCAGCACCGGCGTCGGGGAGGCGTAGCCATTCAACCGATGGTGCGGACCGGCATCCTCCGGCGTCAATACCTCGACATTGTGCAGCAACTTGCCGCTTTTTTTATCAACACAAATGGCGTGAAGAGACTTGCCTCCGTCCTCGGCGCTGGTCACCCAAATCTGATCGCCCACGATCACCGGCGACGACCAGCCTTCGCCGGGCACTGCGGTTTTCCAAGTGACATTCTCACCCTCTGCCCAGTGGATCGGGACACCCTTTTGGTCGGAGTGACCCTGGCCATCAGGCCCGCGAAACTGCGGCCAGTCCGCTGACGAACTTGCTGTGACAAGCAGTGAAGCCAAGGCGGACAGACAGAGGCAAATTGAACTGGATTTCATGAGAAAAGAATCGGCAAACGACGAAATATAAGAGCGCCAACCCGCATCGTCAAAGCCCTTTTATCTTATTGTCCGGGGTCGAGCCACTCCGGGTCGTACGGCGTCCGCGCGGTCACTCCGGCGAGGTGGTGCAGCACGTTGCGCAGCAGTTTCGTTAGCTTGGGGTCGGCGTCGAGCGCCCAACCGAAGGCAATCGCGCCGGCGTTGAACACCGTTCCGCCCTCTGGGCGCTCCCAGTAAATCATGTCAACCAGCGTTCCCTTTTTCTGCTGGCCGAAGCGGGCGAAATAATCGAGCACTCGCGCATTGTCGCGCTTGAGGCTGGCCATCGTCTCGATGCCGGACGGCTCGTCGGGCAGAAAAGCGCCCGCTGGAATCGGCCCTGTCGGTGGCGCATAGGAGGAGAGTCGAATGTCGCCCTCGTGGCCGCACGCCTTCCGATGCCCGCTCTTCGCCCCGCCGAACACAACTCGATCGGCGAAACTGACGCGCTCCGGTTTTTTAAACAGAAAGTGCGTCGGCGCTATCACGGTATACAGGCCATTATTCGCGCCACCCCACCAACCGCTGCATTCCAGCCCAATGTTTCGCCACGGCGGATGGCCGCAGTTGCGCATCAGACTTCCGCGTTTGCCGTCGGCACTGTGGTAGATTTCGCCAACGCTGGCCAAAGTGCGGCCGCCGATGTTCGGGCCATATTTCCGGCATTCGATCGTGCCCAGCTCGTCGTCCACCGAGATGCGCCAAAACATGGTGTTGCCAGACAGCACCGCCGTGGCCCCGCCGTTTTTCAGGTAGCGATCCAGCCCGTCGTACATTTTCGCGGACCAGTATTCGTCGTGGCCGTTGATGATGAGCACCTTGTAACCGTCGAGCAATTCGGGGTCGCGGTGCAAGTCGAGGTTGCTAATGACATCAAAATCGTAGCCCTGTTTTTCCAGCCAAGTGTGCGTGAAACGCTCGCCGCGCATGAGATGGGAATACCCGACGCCCGGCGCGCTGTAACGCACACCCGGCCCGGCCACCGGCCAAGGCATCCGCAACCCAAGTTTGTAAGTGGGCTGGCCGTGCACGTGATCCCGATAAAAACAGTACGCCGGTGGATTCGCCGGATCATTGACCTGCCCGCCAGTGGACCAGTTACGAGTTTCGTCCGGCACATTTTTGGCGAACGCCGCACCGCCGTAAGCCCGCCAAGTGGTCGAGGAACACATCAGCACCAGCGGCGCCTTGGCCACGCCCTTGGCTTTGTTGACGATGAAAGTGACGGGATAGTGGTGCGGCTTGCCTTCGGATTCAAAGTGAAACCAAGCTGCGTAAAGGCCGCTCTTCGCGTTTTTCGGAACACGAAAAACTTCCGTCGCTGCCCAGCCGCAATCGTACAAATCATCGGAGGCCAAGCGCAGGCCGTGTCCGCGGTTCGGGTCGGTTCGCGGGTCGTAGTTCGTGTCGTAACGCCCGACGCTGCCGCCGTCGAACGACGGGCCGCCGATCATCCATGTGCCGAGATTCACGATCTCGCCGTTGCGCCGGTTGCCGGAGGCGTCCGCCACGCTCGAGCCGCGTTCCTCGTCGAGCGGCCAGAATGCGGCGAGTGCCGGGTCGCTCAAATCGGGCGCTTCCAACCCGCGCTTGGCCAAGCGCGCGGCGATCTCGTTCGGCGAAAGTGCGCGCGTGTAAATCGCAGGCATCGCAATATCGCCATCGAAAAAACGACCGGTCACGCCGCGTTCGCTGTACGCCCCGATTTGCAGCTTGGCCGACCCGGCTTTGCGCGGCGGGAGGTTGTCCGGTGCCTGCCATTCCGCGGCGCGTTTGCCGTCCACCCAAATCGCTGCGACCTTGGCTGCGCCGTCCCAAACCCCGACAACGTGATGCCACTGCCGATGGTTGAGCTTCGGCCCGGTGACGAGGCTTTCGCCATCGTACGCACCGCCCGAGCCGATCGAGAACACCGCCCGGCCTTCCGCATCCAAAAACAAGCCGAAGCCGCAGCGCTCGGGGTAATCGTGCTGGGTGAGAATCCCCTGCCACGGCGAAAGTTTCCAAGGCCTCACCCAGCACTCGAGCGTCAGGGCGCTTAACTCGGCGTCTGCGGGCAACCCGTTTTTCACGCGCACATACGACCCCGGATAAATCGCCTGCACGCGCGCCGGCGACACTTTTTTCGCCGGGAGAATTGTTTCGTCGCTGGCCCGGTCATCGACCCGCAGCCCCAGCTTCGTGACCCCAAAGCGGTACGGCACTTGGCTGCTGAGGTGAAACCGAATCGTCTCCCCAGCCGGAACACTCTCGCGATCCGGGTAGGCGTGCAGCCCCCGTAGTTCGATGGCCCCGTGAGCGGAAGTGGCCAAGGCCAATAGCAGCAAGGTAGTGACTCGCTCTCGGTCAAACCGGATCGCCTGTCGTTTGTGTATTATTTTCATCTCAAAATTCGCGCGCTTGGCCAAGCGCAATTGCCTCGTGAGTCATGCGTTGGCCCATGCTCGTTCGTTCGCACCGAAAGTCAAAACAGAAAAACTTCGCGGCGCGAAATAGGCTCGCCTTGGCTGAGAGGAGAAAAGTAGGGTCGCCGCATGTGCTACACCCGCTGCCGCCAACTGGAGGAAACCGAATAGATGTCGACCGACGCCAAGACAGATTCCCGCCCTTGGCACTCAGGCATCACCCGCTACCAATGGACGGTGCTGATCGTCGCTTCGCTTGGCTGGGTGTTCGACATTTTCGAGGGCCAAGTTTTCGTGGCCTCGATGCGCGATGCCATGCCGAACCTGCTCGGAGTGTCGCCCGATAACGATTTGGTTCGCATTTGGAACGACCGCGCTTTTGGTTTTTTCCTGCTGGGCGGCGCGTTCGGCGGTGTGGTTTTCGGGATGATCAGCGACCGCATTGGGCGGGCGCGGACGATGATTTTCACCATTCTGTTTTACTCGCTCTTCACCTGCCTGAGCGCCTTTTCGCAGGAGCCGTGGCACATGGTGGTGTTGCGGTTTCTCGTAGCGATGGGCGTCGGCGGCGAATGGGCGGTGGCCAGCGCCATGGTGGCAGAGGTGATGCCCAAGCGGTCGCGCCCGGTGATGAGTTCCATTTTTCATGCCTCGAGTGTCTTCGGCACGCTGCTGGCGGTGGCGGCCATTTATCTGCTGATCGGAAACCCTGGAGTAAACGCATGGCTGGCGGACAAGGGCATGGACGGCTGGCGAGTGGGGTTTGCCATCGGCGTACTGCCGGCATTTCTCACGCTGTGGATTCGCTGGAAACTGCACGAACCGGAAAGCTGGACCGCCGCCCGCGACCGCGCCGCGCTGGATGACACCCAGCGGACAGGCCGGATCGGCGAGCTGTTTTCCGCCGCGCACCGGCGCAACACTCTGATCGGCGTGACGCTGGCAACCATCGGGCTGGTCACGTTTTGGGGCGGCCACATTTACGGCAAAAACGCCCTTATGCGTCAGGCGCAGGCCAAAGTTTTGAAGGTCGAAAATATCGGCGCTGACGCCGACAAAGCGGTGAAGAATGCGGCGTTTGCGAAGCACAAATCCGAAATCAAACGCGCCGAAATGACGAGCATGGCGTTGAACACCACCGGCGCCGGGTTGGGCCTCGTGCTATTCGGCGGCATCTCGATTCGGCTCGGGCGAAAAGGTGCCTTCGTGCTGTATCATGTGATGGCGTTTGTGATGATGCTGGTGATGTTCCAGTGGCTGATTCCGAGCAACGCCTCCAGAGGAATGCTCATGTTGTGCCTGCCGATTTTTGGATTTTTCACCGTGGGCATGCACGCCGGTTATGCCGTCTATTTCCCGGAGTTGTACCCGACACGGCTGCGCGGCACGGGCACCGGCTTTTGTTTTAACATGGGTCGCTTGGGCACCGCCGCTGCGTTCTTTGGCTTTGCCGCCATGGCGAGTCCGCCCACGCCGGAAACCAAGGCCATGTGGCTCGCGCCGCTGTTCTTGCTCGGCGTTGTCGTGGTGTTGTTCGCCAAGGAAACCCGCGACGAGGAATTACCGGAGTAAGCCGGGAGGGACGAGTTCCACCTCGTCCTATTTCAGAAAGGGGGCAAGGCGGAACTTGCCCCTCCCTTCACACCAACGAAAACCCGTCGGCTGCGAACTTGGCCAGGCGCATTTCGTGGGCACCGTTGGCGCGGGTGAGTTCGTGGATGAAAATAATCTCGTCACCCACCCGCTGAGCGTCAATGTAACGCAGCGAACCGGAGGCATGCGGGCTGAGCACAACCGGGCCGTCCGGCGAGAGGACTTCCCATGATTTCAAATCGTCCGAGACGGCCAAGCCGGTTTTTTCCTCGTAGTTTTCGTGATGCCCGGCGCTGCCATCGTAGAAGGCGTAGTAGCGACCATTTAGCAGCAGCACGCTGTTGATGCGGCGGCAGTATTTATCCCAAGCGGTGTCGCCCTCGGGCTCGAGCACGATGCCCTGCCACTCCCATTGGTCGAGGTCGGTGGAGGTGGCCAAGGCGGTGGCGCTGACGCATTCGCCAGTGTTGAAAATATCCAGCGTGTCGTGCGAGCCGTCGCCGGTGGTTGCGGTGCTTTTCGCGACGCTGAGGAAAAGATGATACACGCCATCGACCTCCATCAACCACGGATCCTTCACGCCTTCCAGCCCCAAATCTGTGGCGCTGAACAGGCGTTTCGTGTTGGCGGGGTCGAGCGCCTCCACAGTTTCCGCTTGGTTTATTGTGGTGCACCAGCGGCCATCTTCCGGCGCGACGAAGCTGGTGAAATAACGCCACCGGCCGTCCGGCCCGCGCTTGAGTGCGCTCTTCTCGATTGAGGCGGAATCGTACTGACTTTTTTGCACCGACCACACGTCGTCGAACGTTTTGAAATCGGTCGTCCGGGCGATGCGCGACTCGCCGCCGCGATCCGGTTCCACGCCTCGCGGGCGGCGGATTCGATAGGTGAGATACGCCGCTTGGCCAAGCTCGTCCCAGCACCAGCCGGGCGCACCAACCCAGTACCCCTTTTCGTCACCCACAGGTTCGCGAATGATCGCCCCTTCCAACAGTTCCTTTTCGATGTTCAATCGGCTCATTTGTAATCTTTTGTTAAAATCGCGAACTAAGAAATCATCCCCGTTTTCACCCTCATCCGGCCTGCGGCCACCTTCTCCCTAGGGAGAAGGAATGCTCCGTTTCATTCGCGTCACTTCGCATCCATTCGCGGTTAAAAAACAAGCACTTGGCCAAGCTCCCTCTCCCAGCGGGAGAGGGCCGGGGAGAGGGAGAACGCGAAGTAATAATGAAGACAAATGGCACACTATTAAATCTCCGGCTCATTTGATCGTGATAATTTTTTTGGTGCGAATGGATTCCTCCGCCGCGATGGCCAGCAGGGTGCCGTCGATGCAGTTGGCCACCGAGGTCAGCGGCGGCTCGCCTTTGCGGATGGCGCGAAGGAAGGCCGGATGAATCTCGGCAAACCCAAGATGCCCGCCCCAGCCAACGCCGCGCTTGGCATTCACCCTGATGACTCGCGGCTCGCCTTTCCGTTTGCCGTGCTGCCAATGCAGAATCTGCAAATTGTCGAGGTCGGTCTGCAACACACCGCGATCGCCGACTACGCCCATCTCGAGCGTCTCCTTCGGCGGCTCGTGCGCGAACAGGCAAAGATGCAGCGTGCCCTTTGCGCCGTTGGCGTACTCCCAGTTCGCCGTCGCGTGATCGTGCACTTGGTTCGAGCCGGGGATGACGCGGTTGACGGCGTTGCTGCCGAACGCGCTCACACGCCTTGGCCGGGCACCCACCCACCAATTCATCAAGTCAAAGTGATGGCAGTTTTTATCGACGAGACAGCCGCCGCTCTTTCGCCGATCCTGAATCCACTCGCGCGACTTGGGCTGGAACGGTCCGCGAAATTCCTTGCACCACGTCATCCGCGGCGTGCCGACTGCGCCCGCGTCCACCAGTTTTTTGAACTTCCCGAAGAACGGCGAGTACCGCAGCTCGTGGCCGATCATCAGCACGCGATCGCTCATCGCCGAGACGCGCAACAGCTTGCGGCACTCGGCCGGCGTGATGCCCACCGGCTTCTCGAGAAAAAGATGTTTGCCCGCTTTGAGTGCCTCCAGCGCGAGCGGCACGTGGGTGAAATTGGGCGAGGAAACCACCACCGCGTCGAGGTCGCTGTGGATGAGGTCGCGATCGTTTTTGAACAACCGCATTCCGGGCGCCACCTCCATCGCCCGGGCGATGCGTCCGGTATCACTGGCGCACAGAGCGACGGCCTCCGCCTGCCCACGGCTTTCCCGGTGGAACAACTGCAGATGACTGAAGCCCATCGCTCCCGCGCCAATAAAACCTATGCGAATTTTCCGCGCCACGCGGCGCGGACTCTGCCCGAAGCCAAGCCCATCGGGCAAGCCCAGCATACGAAAACCGGTCAACCATAAGTCAAGTTATCAGTCAACCTACTTTGTATCTTAACAAAAAGTTAGAGAGCTTGGCTTGGCCAAGCGGCGGGGCGGTTACTTGTCACCGCGCAATTCCAGTATCACTTGGCCAAGGGCTCGGCCGATTTTGGTGAAGGTGATCGTGCTGCCGAGGTAGTGGTACGGGAAATCGGAGCCGAGCTTTTCCCACTCGGCGACGTTGTCGCGCCACGTGGGGAAGGCAGCGTCGGCACGCTTGTCCCAATACACATCGGTCGGGATGGCGCGGACGTTGCCGGCGAACTCGGGCATGTCGTTCATCGACGCCTGCGCGGCCTTGACGATGGCCATGTTGCCCTTGGCCGGCTTGAAACCGTTCTGCCCCATGATGCCGATGGCGAACGGGAGGTTCGGCTTGGCCAAGTCCTTCCGCACATCGCGGATGAAGTTTTTCATGTTCGCCGCGTACTCATTCTGGAAGCCGTTGTACATGTCGTTCCAGCCTTGGAACCACACGAAGCCGGTGATCTCGTAGCCGCGCCCGTCGTATTCGGGGAACCGCGTTTTCAACTCGGCCAACGTCGTTTTGATTTCCGACATCATCAGCCGATAAAAATGACCGTAACTCTCGATGACTTCCTTGCGATACTCGTCAGCCTTGGCATTGCGGATGTCATCGATTGACGCGCCGCTGTTCGCCTCGATTTCTTTGCGAGTGATTTTCGGATTGTCTTTCTTCGCTTGGTTCCACTCGCTGCGGATGAGGTTGTTGTAGTCGCGCTTCACCCTGTTTTCGACGAACTCGGCGATCTTCTCTTTCGACTGCAGCCCGGAGCTCGGCGGACGAAAGTCGCGCCCGATGCTTTTGCCTCCCCAGGCCGTCTTGATGAGCAGCACCGGCTCGTCGAAGTGATCGCCCATCACGTGGCCAAACTCCAGTTCCAGCCCGATGCGCCCCGGCGAACCGTAGCCGACGGTCAACTTGCCCCGACGCTCAAGGTAGTTGATCCACACGTCGTCGCGCTCGACATACTTGCCGTCCTTGTGCAGGTGCGCGAAGAAATCCTTTGTCTCCGGCGCGGTGATTTGGTGGTTGAGCAGCGGGTCAATCCTGCCCTTTCCCTCCATGTTCGATTGACCGGCGAGGATGAACACCTTCACCGGTTTCGCCGCCGCCGTCGCAGCGGACACCGCCAAGGCCAAGCCAAGCGCGAGAATTAAAAAACGTTTCATGATGCGCGGAGAGGTTACCGATTGGCGAAAAACCGGCAAGCGCAAAACTTGGCCATTTTGCTTTGTTGCCGGGAAGCCTTTGATACCATCCGCCGCCGCATGAGGCGCAAGATTCTCATCCTCACCGAAGGCAACTCCTCACCGAACTCCGCCAAGACGGCGTGCAGCGTGATCCGCTATCGGCGCGACGAAGTGGTGGGCGTACTCGACACCACCGTGCCGCCGCAACCGGCGCAGGCGCTGTTTGAGGTCGGCGGCGATTTGCCGGTGGTCAACTCCCTCGACGCCCTGCCCGAGGCCAACGTGCTGCTCATCGGCATCGCCCCGGCCGGCGGATCGCTGCCCGCGCCGATGCGGGCGTTGTTGCTCGGCGCGATCAAGCGCGGCATGGACGTGGAATCGGGCCTGCACGAATTCTTGAACGACGACGCGGAACTCGCCGCCGCCGCCAAGGCCAGCGGCTCGACCCTTCGCGATCTGCGCCGCAACAACGAGCGCTCCGTGGCCAAGCGCAAAGACATCTCCGCCGACTGCCTCCGCATCCACACCGTCGGGCACGACTGCGCCTTGGGCAAGATGGTGACGTCCATCGAGGTGGTGCGCGGCTTGGCCAAGCGCGGCGTCGATGCCAAGTTCATCGCCACCGGCCAGACCGGAATGATGGTGGAGGGCGACGGCTGCCCGGTCGATGCCGTGGTGGCTGACTTCATCAGCGGCGCGGTGGAAAAACAGATCCTTGCACACCAGCATCACGAAGTGCTCGTCATCGAGGGACAGGGCAGCATCACGCATCCGTGCTACTCCGCCGTGACGCTTGGCCTGCTGCACGGCTGCCTGCCGGACGGCCTCATTTACTGCTACGAGATGGGCCG
>CAUZVJ010000028.1:0-14562 GCA_963583225.1 Verrucomicrobiia bacterium | reverse complement strand
ACAATGGTGGGACGTTCGTCACTTGGTTTGCCGGTGGTGGGGTGCAGGGGGGAACGACTTATGGCCAGAGTGACCAATGGGCTTGGAAAAGCGAAACCGGCACAACCAGCCATGACATGCACTCCATCATCCTGCATCTGCTGGGCGTGGATCACGAAAAGCTGACCGTCCGGCACAACGGCATAGACCGGCGCCTGACCGATGTTCACGGACACGTCATTCGCGATATACTGGCGTGACCCATAAGTAAGCGAATGCCGAATGCCGACGCACTTCTCCACTTGGCCAAACTTGGCTCGATACGGATTGGGAGCGGGAGCAGATTGAGGTGGTGAACTTGATAAACCGGTTGCGCTTGGCCAAGCGAGTGTGGTTTGAGATCGGTAAAATGAAACGATTGGCACGGTTATTTGGCGCTTGGCTTGTCGCTGGCCTCTTGAGCGGTTCCGCAGTTGCCGGGCCGGAGATTGCCGGGATTGCTGTCAAGGAAGGCGTGGTGGAGCTGTCGGTTCGTCTTGCCCGGCCGTTTGATTGGCAGGGCATCAAGTTTGTTTCCATAAAATCGTTTGCCAATGATCCCCCCTGGTTTCCGCCGACGCACCATGAACTGACTTTTAGTCATCACGAAGGCGGCGTCCTCGAATGGTTCCAGTTCGACTACATCGAGATAGGAAACTACAAGGTGACGGGAGAATTCACTGTCGAGGCAAAACTTGGGCACAGAAAAATCATCGGCAAGTTCGATCCCGGGACGAATCTCCTGAAGTTTGACGGCCTGGATTACGAGCCGTTCGTGAAGACGCCAACCATCACCGTGAAATCCTCCACCGATTTGAAAAGTTGGAAAACCGTCAGCAAGTTGCAGGAAGTTGACAAGGAGCACAAATGGCAGACGCCTGTTTCGGTGCAATTCGACCCGGGGGAGGGGGCGCATCGATTTTTCATGATTCAAGCCAAGGGGGATGAGTGAAACTTGGCTCGATTTGGGCTGGGAGACGGTGTAGTGTGGGGCGATGAAATTGATCTGCGAAAGGTGTTGCTTGGTGGCGCTTGGCCTGGCGGTGGCGATGATGGCGGCTGCCTGCGGCGGCGCTGTGGAGGGAGACATCCACGCGGCGGCGTACGCGGGGGACTTGGCCAAGGTGAAGCAGTTGGTCGCCGCCGGCGTGGACATCAACAAGCGCGGCAAGAAAAAGCTGACGCCGCTGCACTTGGCGGCGTTTCAGGGGAACGTGCGGCACATCGAGATGGCCAAGTGGCTGCTGGCCAACGGCGCGAATGTGAAGGCGCGGGATTTCGAGGGAAAAACGCCTCTGGACGTGGCGAGCGAGCGCGGAAACACCGAGATTGCCGCCGTCATCCGGGCCGGCCGCTCGGGCGGCGGTGGCCGACGGTTGATCGATGGGGGCGTTGGAGTCTCCGAGGTGCTCGATTTTTAGCCAAAACTCCGCTGAAAACCGGCTTTTTCTTCGGAAGTTCTCTGTTGCAATTGGCCAAGAGGGCGTTATGTTCCCCGCCCCTTTTGGTTTGAGACAGTTTAGGACCATAGCTTACAACGCATTCATGGAGGTGGCTCAGCAGCCGGTTTATCTGTTGCTGATGGCCAGTTCCGGCTTCTTTTGCGTCTTCCTTTCCGTCGTGCCGTATTTCGGGTTTGGTGATGACATTCAAATGGTCAAAACCAGCACGTTGGCGGTGACGCTGGTGACCGGCTTGTTCGGAGCGGTGCTTTGCGCGTCGTCGTCGGTGGCGCGGGAGATTCGCAGCGGCACAGCGCTGGCGGTGTTGTCCAAGCCGGTGGGCCGGGCGCGGTTCATCCTCGGCAAATACGTGGGGCTGTCTGGCGCGCTGACGCTGCTGGTGTACACGAATCTCGTGGCTTGCCTGTTGGCCAGTCGCATGGCGTACGATGCGTACGGCTCAGCCGACACGATTTCATTTGGCATCTATTGTCTCGGCGGTTTGCTGGCGTCGTTTGTGGTGGGCGGGTTTTTGAATTATTTTTTGCAGGTGCGTTTCGTGATCACGACAGTGGTTTCGGTGGTGGTGCTGACGAGCGCGATGTTCGCGATCATTCTGGCCACCGAGGCGGAGACGACCGGCGCCGGGGCGGACCCGCGCCTGGTCGATTGGCGGCTGCTTTCGGCGACGGCGCTGATTTTGTTTGCGGTGCTGATATTGACGGCGCTGGCGCTGGCCTGCTCGACGAGGCTCGATTTGTTGCCAACGCTGGCGATTTGCTCGTCGGTGTTGTTCCTCGGGCTGATGTCCGACTGGCTGTTTTTGGAGCGGGCGGACGGGGGCTCGTGGTGGGCCTCTATCCTTTACACCGTGACGCCGAACTGGCAGAACTTTTGGCTGGCCGACGTGCTGGAGGGGGATGGGATCATTCCGCTCGGGTACATTGGCCAAGCGTTTGGATACCTCGTGGGCTATGTGGGGGCAACCTTGTCGGTTGCCCTTTGGCTGTTTGAGGATCGTGAGCTAACGTAATGGAACAGCAAAACTCCAAAAATCTTGGACTCATCAACAGCCTCGTGCTGTTAGCCGTCGCAGTCGCGGCGTTATTTTTGTCGCTGAAAGCCGGCTCGACGGCCGGCTTGGCCGGGGTGGTTCTGCTCGGGATCGGGACGCTGATTGGCTTTTTTAGCTTCATCCAGTCGCACTTGATCGACCGCGAGCAAGCCGAGAGGCTTGAGATGCAGGAATTGGATCGCACCCGGGGCAACGAGTCGCTTTTTGCCGGCGCGGCGGAGGACGCTTATCCGGCTCGCAACGCCCGGCGGCAGTTCGAGAAATGGGTCGTGCCGGCCTTCTCAGTGCTGGTGCTGCTTGGCCAAGCGCTTGGCCTGTGGTGGGGTTACGGGCAGCTCAGCCAGTGGACGGCCCCGGCTCCGGCCGGCGCGGTGCTGTCGATCATGTTCTCTGCCCTGTTCATGGTTGTCCTGTTCATGATGGGCAAATACTCCGCCGGACTCGCCCGGATGGATGGCCAAGAGCTGCTGCGTCCGGTGGCGAATTACATGCTGCTTGGCTCGGTGGTCAGCGCTGCAGTGGTGCTGGCGCAGGCGGCTTCTTATTTTGGTTATCCCGCTTGGGACAAGGGCATCACTTGGGCCGTGTTGGCGGTCATCGCGGTTTCCGTGCTGGAAAATCTCGTCACGCTGGTGCTCGAGATTTACCGGCCACGGCTCGACGAAAAAAAGGCGCGGCTGCTTTACGAAAGCCGATTGATCGGCCTGCTTGGCCAACCGGGCGGCCTGATCTCCACCGCCGCCCAGGCGCTGGATTACCAGTTTGGCTTCAAGGTTTCCGAGACGTGGTTTTACAAGTATCTCGAGCAGAAGCTGGCGCTGATTATTGTCATTCAAGTCGTGGTGTTGTTCCTCAGCAGCAGCTTTGTGGTGATCCAGCCCAACGAGGAGGCGTTCATCGAGCGGTTCGGCGAACGCAACGCGCATCTCGAGGCGGGGTTCAGCTTCAAACTGCCGTGGCCGATCGACAAAGTGTACCGCTACAAGACGAGCGAGATTCAAAATTTTGTGCTGGGCGTGCTGGATCAAAATGAGGAGTCCAAACCGAACACCGGTGCCCCCGAGGACGTGCAGGTGTTGCTGTGGACCACCCAGCACAACCACGGTTCCTCCAACGATCCGGAGCAGAATTTCAACATGATCGTCGCCAGCAGAGACGAAGCCGTTGCGTCCGATTCCGTGCCGGTGAACCTGCTGACCGTCAGCATTCCGGTGCAGTACCGCATCAAGAACCTGACCAACTGGGTTTACAAAACAGACAACGCCGGGGCCATGTTGCAGAAGTTGGCGATGCGCGAAGTGACGCGCTACCTGATCGGGGTGGACATCAACGAACTGATGGGACCGGGCCGCACGAAGGCGCAGGAGGAATTGAAGAAGGCCATTCAACAACAGGCCGACGCCAGCGAGCTCGGGGCTGAGATTGTATTCGTCGGCTTGCAGGATATTCATCCGCCCGTGGGCCAAAACGAGCAGTCCAAGTCCACCGGCGGCGTCGCGGAAAGCTACGAAAAAGTGAATGTGGCCCTGTTGCACAGCGAGACCAACCGGCTCGGCGCCTTGCTGTACAAGGCTGGGAAGGTGCCCCAGGCGCGCGGACTTAAAGCCGAGCTTCTGGCCAAGGCGCGCAGCGAGAGCACCAACAAAGTCGCCTTGGCCAAGGCCGAGGCCGGTCGATTCGGCCACCAAATGGCCGCCTTCAACGCCGCCCCCAGCGTGTACACGACACGCTCAAAACTGGAGACCTTTGTGGAGGCCACGAGGGGTGCCCGGAAATATATCCTGTCCAACCCGGACAACAGCGACATTATTAATTTGGAACTGCAGGACAAGCTGCGCAGCGACCTTTTGGACGTGACGGTTGACTCGGATAATTAACCTCAACATTTTCGAACAATGCAAAAAAACTACATCACCCTGACAGTTGGCGCCTTACTGGTGATCATCTTCGGATTCATGCTATTCACCTTTCAGGTGCGCGAGACGGAAGTGGCCATCAAGACTCGTTTCGGCAAGGCTGGTGAGGCCAACCTTGGCCCCGGTTTTCACTTTCGCCTGCCTTGGCCGGTACACGATGTGCACATCTTCGACAACCGAATCCAGAGTTCCGAGTGGACCTTCGAGGAGACCGGCACCAAAGAGGGCAAGCCGATCCTCATCAAGGTTTTCGTCACTTGGAAAATCAGCGACGCGCTCAAGTTTTTTAACAGCTTCAGCGGCGACTTGGCCAAGGCCAACGAGGTACTCGAGGGCAAGGTGCGCAGCGCGCAAAATGCCGTCATTGGCAAGTACGCCTTCAACAACTTGGTGACCACCAACGCGGAGGACCTGAAGCTCGACGCCATCGAGGTCGACATGAAAGAACGCGTCGGCGCCGACTCGGCGGACAACGGTATCGAGATCATCATGGTTGGCATCAAGCGGCTCGGCATCCCTGAGTCGGTCACCAGCGCGGTGTTCGAGCGAATGAAGGCCGAGCGTCAGGCGCGCATTCAGGAGATCGAGGCCGAGGGCGAGCGCCAGGCCAAGACGATCAAGGCCGAAGCCGACCTTGAGGCAAACAAGATTTTGGCCGAAGCCCGGGCGCAGGCGATCCAGATTAGCGGCGAAGCCGAGGCCCAGGCCGCCAAGTATTACGAGGTGTTCAAGCAGAACCCCGAGCTGGCCAACTTCCTGTTCAACCGCAAGGCGCTTGAGGGGTTGCTCAAGGAAAACGCCACATTGATTCTCGATCCCAACACGCCTCCATTCAACCTGCTGACGCAGCCGAACACAGGCAAAGCCGCCGAGTGAAACCATGAGCGACGACGAAAAACAAACCGAAGCCGCCACGCCGCCGGGCGAGAAAGCCCCGACGTCCGGCATTGAGGTCCTGGACGACGCCCGCACCCGGGCGTTGACCGAGGCGCTGCAAAGCAGCTTCAAGGTGGTTCGCGTGATCATGGTGATTCTGGCCGTGGCATTTTTCGGCTCCGGCATCACCAAGATCGACAACAACAAACAGGCGCTGCATCTCCGGTTCGGTGAATTTAAAAAAAGACTCCTGCCGGGCTTGCACTGGGCGTGGCCCTATCCCATCGACGAGATTGTCCAAATCCCCGTGAACGAAAACCGCACGATCACTTCCGATGTTGGCTGGCGCACTGAGGATGAGGAAACCCCACAGAACAGCATGTCGTTCCAGCCGACTTATGACGGCTACACCCTCACCGGCGACGGCAACACGCTCCACGTCAAGGCGGAGATGAACTTCAGCCTCGATGAAAAATCGGGCGACGCCATCAAGGCGTACGAGTTTGGCTTTTCTGATGTCACCGGGTTCCTCGAGTCGGTTTTGGACAACGCCGTTTACCACGCCTCCGCCGGTCGCAGCGCGATCGACGCGTACACCAAGCAGTCCGATCTCCGAAACGCCATCGAGCGCCGCGTGGAAAAAACGATCAGCGGGATTGACAGCGACTTGCGGATAAAAATCAACTCACTGACGCTCGACGTCACCGTGCCGCTCGACGTCAAGCCGGCCTTCGACGCATTCCTGAAAGTCCAGCAGGAGAGCCAGCAAAAAGTCGCGACGGCCAAGGCCGATGCGGTCAGCGCCATCGCCAATGCGCTTGGCCAAGCCAAGGTCATCGAGGGCGGCGGCCAGACAGCGGCCAACATTCTGCTCACCT
Source organism: Verrucomicrobiia bacterium (assembly GCA_963583225.1). GTDB lineage: Bacteria > Verrucomicrobiota > Verrucomicrobiia > Limisphaerales > UBA1096 > UBA1096. The sequence goes on along the minus strand of CAUZVJ010000028.1, from coordinate 8,357 downwards.
CAGTGCGGGCCGAGGCCAAGGCGTTCGCCGAGCAACGGCCTTATTACGAGGACAACCCCGGGCTCTTCGAGCGGCGCTTGGTTGCCGAGACGATGCAGCGGGTGCTCACCAACGCCGTCGATGTCTTTTATCTTTCCGGCCGCACGCCGCGTATTTGGCTCAACCGCACGCCGGAAAAACGGAAACTGAAGGAAGGCGGGACGCCATGACAACAGCGAGACAAACCGCGCTTGGCCAAGCGCAACGATAACAACAGAAACGACCATGCAAATTTCATCACTTTTAAGCCGGAGGGAAATCCGCGAGCACCATCACGATCACGAGGACGACGGCGGCAGTTGCGGCCACGACCACGATCACACCCAGTTCCGGCTCACCACCATGATCGCCGGTGTGGTGTTCATCGCCAACTCCTTCTTCATGGAGTGGTTCGGCGGCACGGACGACCGGATCGCCGGCGTCAGTGCATTCATCGGGGCGATCATCCTTGGCTTTCCGATTCTCAAGTTGGCGGTCAAAAGCATCCTGCGAGGCATGCTCACCATCAACGAATTGGTCGCCATTGCGTTTCTCGCCGCCATCGCTTCCGGTGAGTCGCAGCTCGGCGGCTACCAGACCGCCGGCATCGTTGCGTTTTTCATGTTGCTGGGTGAGCTGATCGAGACCCGCACCGCCGCCGGCGCTCGCGCCGCCATCGCGTCGCTCGTCAAGATGACCCCGACCAAGGCCCGCCGAATCGTCGGCGACGGCGAGGAGGAAGTGACCGCGTCCGACCTGAATATCGGCGACGTGATCCGCATCCGCCCCGGCGACAACGTCGCGGCCGACGGCAAAATCATCAAAGGCCAAGGCTCCATCAACCAGGCCAACATCACCGGCGAGTCGCTCCCGGTGGACAAGGCAACTGGCGAGGAGGTTTTCGCGGGCACGACCAACCTGACTGGCGTGCTCGAGGTCGAGGTCACCCGCGTCGGAGAGGACACCACCTTCGGCCGCGTACGCGATTTGATCCTCGCCGCCGAGCAAACCAAGCTGCCGATCATGCGGATCATCGACCAGTACATGGGCTATTACACGCCGCTCGTGTTGGTGATTGCGGGCGTCGTTTGGTTTTTCACGCAGGACATCGAGCGCGTTGTCTCGGTGCTGGTGATCTCCTGCCCGTGCGCATTCATTCTCGCCTCGCCCACGGCAATGGTCGCCGCGCTCGCCTCGGCTGCGCGCTTGGGCATTCTCATCAAAAACGTCGGCGACATCGAGATCGCGGCGCGCATCAACGCCTTTGTATTCGACAAAACCGGCACGCTGACTACTGGCGAACTGGCGGTCAGCCGCTTGGCTCCGCAGGGCGACATCAAGCCGGCTGAGCTGCTCAAAATCGCCGCCACGGCGGAGAAATTCAGCAACCACCCGACAGCCAAGGCACTGGTCAACTTGGCCGAAGAGGCCGGGGTGAAATTGGCCGACCCCGCCGATTTTAAAGAGACCGCAGGCAGGGGCATACAGGCAAGCGTGGACGGCGCGAGCATCGTCATCGGCCGCGCGCAGTGGCTCCGGGACAACGGTGTCACCGATGATTTTGAGTCGAAAGTGGATCTCAAAGAAGCCGAGGGCTACAGCCTGTTGTTCGTCGCCCGGGGCGGCGTTTGCATCGGCTGGGTCGGGCTGCAGGACGCCACCCGCAGCGAAGCCAAGGAGGCGCTCGCGGACTTGCTCGCATCCGGCGTGCGTCGCGTGGCGATGGTGTCCGGCGACCGCCAACCGGTGGCCGCCCGCGTGGCCGGCGAGATCGGCTGCGCCGAGGTGGTTGCCGAGTGTTTGCCGCAGGACAAGGTGAACTTCGTGAACGACTTGAAGAAAAAAGGCTATCGTGTGGCCGTGATTGGCGACGGCGTGAACGACGCCCCGATGCTCGCGGCGGGTGACATGGGCGTGGCCATGGGCGCGGCCGGCAGCGAGGTGGCCATCCAGAGCGCCACCATCGCGCTGATGAACAATGACCTGCGCCGGCTGCCGTTCCTCGTGCGTCTTTCGCGGCAGACCCGCGCGGTGATCAACCAGAATTTCCTGTTCGGCATCCTGTTCATCATCGGCGGCATGATCGGCGCCAGCTACGGGGTGATCAACCCGATCGTCGCGGCGATGCTGCACAACGCCGGGTCGTTGATCGTGGTGTTCAACAGCGCGCGCCTGGTTCGCCAGGGCGAGGAACTGGGGTCGTTCGAGCCGGAGTCAAAACCGGCCGGCACCGATGATCCGGCCGGCATGGCGGCCCAGCCCGCTTGAGCGGTTTTTTTCATGAGCAGCGCTTGGCCAGGCGCAGGGACAACACAACTATGAGTTCAAACGAAACGGTCATTTCCGCGCAGGGCCTGACCAAGGTGTTCAAGGATTTCTGGGGCCGGGCCAAGGCGCACGCCGTGGATGGCATCGATTTCGAGGTCAGGCGCGGCGAGGTGTTCGGCCTGCTTGGCCCGAATGGCTCCGGCAAGTCCACCATCGTGAAAATGCTGCTCGGCCTGCTGTACCCGACCCGGGGCCGCATCACCGTGTTCGACCACTCGCCACGCCATGTGCAGACCAAGGCGCGCATCGGTTATCTGCCGGAGGAATCGTACCTTTACCGCTACCTCAACTCCGACGAGACGATCGACTTCTTCGGCAGCCTCTTTCACATCGACTCGAAGGAACGCCGTGACCGCGCCGATCAGTTGATCAAGATGGTCGGGCTGGGCAACGCCCGCCGCCGGCACGTGGGGGAATTCTCGAAGGGCATGCAGCGCCGCATCGGCTTGGCACAGGCACTCATCAACGACCCCGACCTGATCGTCCTCGACGAACCGACCTCCGGGCTCGACCCGATCGGCTGCCGCGAAATTAAAGACCTGATTCTCACACTTGCCGAGCGCGGCAAGACGGTCATCCTGTCGAGCCACCTGCTGGCCGACGTGGAGGATGTCTGCGACCGGGCGATGATTTTGTACGGCGGCCGGGTGCAGGCGATGGGCACGATGAGCGAGCTGCTGGCCAACCAAAATGCCACGCGCATCACCGCACCGACCCTCTCCCGCGAGACGATGGACAAAGTGCTGACACTCATCCGCGACGACACCGGCTCGGACGAAGTGCGCGTGGACAACCCCACGCAGAATCTCGAGAGCCTGTTTCTCAACATCGTCGAGCAGGCGCGTCAAAAAGAGGAAGACACTTCCGGCGCAACTTCCGGCAATCTTGTGGCGGAGTTTTTGCGCGGCGACGCAGCGGGCGAGCGGACCGACCGCGTGCTCGACCACCTCACCCGCGCCGACGACGAGCCAACGCTTGGCCAAGCACCTGAAGTGACCAAGCCGACGAAGACGGTGGACGACGATAAACTCGCCGGCTTGGCCAAGGCCGCGCCCGCCCCGCAAGCCGATGTCGCCCCGAAGAAAGAGGAAAACCTCGACAAGGCCAACGAGAAGCTGGGCGGCCTGCTCGGCGACTAATTTCCCCACAGCAAACCAAGCGTTATGTGGCCCATTGCCAAGCAGACTCTGAAAGCCGCCATCCGGTACCGGTTCGTCGTGGCGATGGCGGTCGCGCTGCTGGTCATCGTGTTCGGCATTCCGCTGCTGGTGAAGAGCGACGGCACGGCCAAGGGCACCGTGCAGCTTGTGCTCACCTACACGCTGGGTTCGACCACGGCGCTGCTGGGCATCGCCTCGCTGTGGATGGGTTGCGGCACGCTGGCACGCGAGATCGAGGACAACGTCATGCAAATGGTCGCCGTCAAACCGGTCACGCGCTTGCAGGTTTGGCTCGGCAAATGGCTGGGCATCATGCTGCTCAACGCCACGTTGATGGTGCCAACCGGCCTGGCCATTTTCTTCCTCATCAACGCCCGGGCCGACTCGCCCGAACTGAACGAGTTTGAAAAGGCCAAGCTGCAAAACGAAGTGCTCGTGTCGCGCAGCAGCGTTCGCGAACCGGTGCGCGATTTTTCGATTCTCCGCCAACGGGCTTACCGCTACGCACTGCTCGTCGCCGAGGCAAAAACCAGTTACACGGAAGCCGAGCAGGCGTTGCGAATGTCCGTCACCGGCCCGGAGCACATCCTCTCTTTCCGGAAAGATTACACGCGGTTGGTCGAGCAGTCTGAGAGCGATCCCAGCGCAGAAATTTTAGCCAAGCTGCAGGAGTTGGAACGGGATGCCGTTCGTATCTCAAAGGCCAGTTATGAAATTATTTTGCCGGGCCAAAGTCAGGTTTGGGAGTTTCAAATCGACCCCGGCATCGTCGATGAAATTAACCAAAAACCGATCTATCTGCGGTTCAAGTTTAACGCCGATGACGAGTACGATCCCAAGTCGCACACGCTTTGGTTTTCGATCGGCGAAGGCACCAGTAAACGCTGGCCGCCAGAAGGCACTTTCAAAGAAATGAGGCGCGGCTCGAGCGCATTTCATGAAGAGCAACTCCCCGTCGGGATCGTGCCCGACAAAGGTGAGCAGAAAGGCTTGGTGCGCGTTCATTTCATGAACCGAAACTCGGAGCGGCCGATTATTTTTCTCATGGAAGACGGCCCAATGATCCTCTATCACGACGGCGGCTTCGGCATGAATCTGTTCCGTGGCCTGTTGATTATTTATTTCTGGCTCGGACTCATTTCGGCCATCGGCCTGATGGCGTCGAGTTTTCTTTCCTTCCCCGTGGCCACGTTTATGTCGCTTGGTATTTTGCTGATCTCGGCCTCGACCGGGACGCTCGAGCAGATCATCGACGAGGGCGGCATCACCGGCGTCAACCACGAGACCGGCCGGAAGGACGAGTCGTCGATGCTCGACGCCGCCGCCATCTTTTTCGCCAAGGGTGCGGTAAAGATCACCACGGCGATTTGGGGCTACTCGCCGGTGGACAGCCTCAGCGACGGGCGCACGATCACGTGGGCCACGCTGTTCTGGGCCTTCTTTGCGATCATCGTAGTCATGGGCGGAATGGTCATGGCGCTCGGGGCTTACATGTTCCATCGCAAAGAGTTGGCCCTTCCGAATCCCACAGCCTCGATGAACTGACGTGACATGAAATTCCACGGCAAAGCATTCAAATTCGTCATGGCCCTTTTGGCCTTGGCCTTCCTGTTTGCCGTCAGTCGCAGCCAGCGCGCAATGAACGAATTTCGTGCGGAGAAAAAACTGACGCACACCGAGCAGATCGAAAATTTGCCGCCGTCGCTCGCCTTCACCACCGTGGTGCTGGGCGGCTTTCGCGGGTTGATCGCCAATGTCCTCTGGGTGCGCGCCATGCAAATGCAGGAGGACGGAAAGTTTTTCGAGATGGCGCAGTTGGGCGACTGGATCACCAAGCTGCAACCGCACGCCGACCACGTCTGGCGCGTCACGGCGTGGAACATGTCGTACAACATCTCGGTGAAATTCGACGGCATCGAGACGCCGCACGTGCGCTGGCACTGGGTGAAGCGCGGCATCGAGTTGATCCGTGATGGCGGACTGAAATACAACCCGCACAGCGCTCATTTGTACCACGAGCTGGCATGGCATTTTCAGCACAAGCTCGGTCACAATCTCGACGACGCTCACGGATTCTACAAAATGGCGTGGTGCACCGAGATGATGCACGACCCCGGTCCGGATGGACGCCGCGGCACCGAGGACGACATATTCGAAGGCGGCGTCATCGGTACGCGCCGCGACGGCTATCTCGACCTGCTCAACCCGCAGACCGACTCGGCCAAGCGCCGCCTCAAGCGCCTCATCGAAGTGTTCAAAATGACGCCCCAAAAAATGATGGCCGTGGACGAATTATGGGGGCCGCTCGAGTGGCGTCTGCCCGATGCCCACGCCATCTATTGGGCGCAGCAAGGCATCGAGGATGTCACCGAGCGTTTCGACGTGGACGGCGACGGCGTCCTCAATCTAGTCGAGGAAAAAGCCGCCGGGGGCAATTTTCTAAAGCTGCGCCGGATCATTTACCAGGCACTGCAGCAGGCCTGCATGCAGGGGCGGCTGATCGCTCCGCCGCCCAACTTCAACTACGGCTGGAACGTTGACCTGATCGGAAAAGCAAGCGCCTCCTACGAGGAACAAATGGAGGCCAAGCGCAGGGAGGACGCCGCCTCCAACACCGACACCGGCCTCGCCGAGCACATGAGCACCGGCCACAAGAATTTTCTGCGCAGCGCCGTTTATTTCCTCTACGTGTACAACCGCAAGGATGAGGCGGCCAAGTGGTACAAATACATGGTCGACCTCTATCCCCAGTCCATTCCGGCCGAGGGCTTGAGCCTCGACGAGTACTGCGTCTCGCGCGTGCAGGAAGATGCCGGCGAGACCGATCACAACCAAACCAAGGCCGTCATCGGCGGCCTGCTCATACAGGCATTTCAGTATGCCGCAATCGGCGAGGACGACCAGTTCGTCGGCCACAAGTCGCTCGCCATCCAGTTGTACAACCGATTCCAGAAAGAGATCGGCATGAGCACCGCCCGCGTTGGCCTCCCGCCGTTCAAGGAACTCGAGCGCGAGATGCTCGAGGACATGTTCCGGCCCAACAGCTACATGATGCACCCCGTGCTGCTCGAGCAGCTCCGCCTCGTGCTTGATCTGCCGGAGGAGTACGGCAAAAACCTCAAGCCGTTCCCCGATCCGCAGCAGCCGGTCGAAGGCCCCGCCCCGGAGCCGGTTCCCGAAGGTTGACCTTCCCGCTTGGTCAAGCGGCTCTCCATTTCGGAATTGGACTCGCCGGAAACGGGGGCTAGTCTCCGACTTCGACCCGGTCGCAATGCCAACGAGACTCTCCATCCTTTCCGCCCTGTTGCTTGGCCTGCAACTGTGCGCGCTTGGCCAAGCGGAACCGCCGCCGCCGTCCGCCTTGTTCGCCATCCGCGTGGTGGACGCCGAGACCGGCCGAGGCGTCCCGCTGGTCGAGCTCGAGACCGTCAACCACCTGCGCTTTTACACCGACAGCAACGGCATTGTGGCGTTTCGCGAGCCGGGCCTCATGGATCGGCAGATTTTCTTCCACGTCCGAAGCCACGGTTACGAGTATCCCAAGGACGGCTTCGGGTATCGCGGTGTGCGGCTGAAAACCACGCCCGGCACCGAGGCGGTACTGAAGCTTAAGCGCCTCAACATCGCCGAGCGGTTGTACCGCGTGACCGGCGCCGGCATTTATCGCGATAGCCGCTTGCTGGGCCGGAGCGCCCCGATCGAGCGGCCGCTGCTCAACGGCGCGGTATTCGGCTCAGACAGTGTGGTGACTGCGATTTATCGGGGAAGGCTCCACTGGTTTTGGGGAGACACCAATCGACCTTCGTATCCACTGGGCAACTTCCACGTGCCGTTCGCCACCTCGCTGCTCCCCGGCCGGGGCGGCCTCGATCCCGGCCTCGGTGTTAATCTCACCTACGCCCTCGGCAAAAATGGCTTTGCCAAGGAAGCCGCCAAAATGCCGGGCAAGGGGCCGACCTGGATCGACGGGCTGGTGGTGTCGCCGGACGAAAACCGGCAGTCCCGGTTGCTGGCGCAATACGTAAAAATCAAGGCACCCTTGACGGTTTATGAGCGCGGCGTGGTGCAGTTTGACGATGAGCGGCAACAGTTTGGCCACCGAGCGACGTTCCCGAAAGACGCGCCGCTCTACCCTCACGGGCATCCGTTTTTGAACCGCGCCGCCGATGGTCAGGAGTACGTTTACTTTGCCGGCGGGATGCCGTTGGTGCGTGTCCGTGCGAGCCTTGCCAGCTACCTCGACCCCTCCCAGTATGAGACCTATACCTTTCTTCCGGCCGGCTCCGGGAGCGATGTGCAGCGAAATCCAGATGGCAGCTTGAAATTCAAATGGCGTGGAGGACAGCCCAAGCTGGATCACCAGCAGGTGAACAAACTGATCGCCGAAAAGAGAATCAACGCCGGCGAGTCGCCCGTCCACTTGATCGACATCGAAACTGGCAAACCGGTGCTGACCCAGCACGGCTCGGTTTATTGGAACGATCATCGGCAACGCTGGGTCATGGTTATATCGCAGTCGTTCGGCTCGTCGATGCTTGGCGAGATCTGGTTTGCCGAGGCCTCTCGCCCGGAAGGCCCCTGGGTCTACGCCCGGAAGATCGTCACCCACGATGATTACAGTTTCTACAATCCCAAGCAGCATCCCTACTTCGCCAAGGACGGCGGACGCACCCTTTTTTTTGAGGCCACCTACACGTCCACCTTCTCGGGCAACAAGCACCCGACGCCTCTCTACGACTACAACCAAATCATGTACCGCCTGCAACTCGACGATCCTCGGCTGAATCTGCCGGTCCCGGTTTACGAGCGGCCGGGCGATGCCGGATCAACCTGGTCGACAGTGCGTCACGG
>CAUZVJ010000027.1:0-14568 GCA_963583225.1 Verrucomicrobiia bacterium | reverse complement strand
TGGTGGGGTTCACGCCGATGGAGCTGGCGCGGTCGCGGTCGACGAGCAGGGCCAGCTCGTTGGGGGTCTCGTCCTCCCGCTCATTGAGGGCGATCACGCCGGGGATGTTTCGGAAGAGCGGCTTGAGCTTGTCGGCCAACGCATCGAGCTGCTCCGGATCCTGGCCTGAGAGCCGGACGTAGTGCTGTTCCTTTTGATCCTGGTTTTCCTCCTCCTCGCCAAACTGCTGGTAATCGATTTTCAGTCCGGGGATTTTTGGCAGCTCCCCGTAAATCCGCTCGGCAACTTCGCGGGCGGGGACGGTGCCTTCCCGATCCCGCTTAAACCACCCCTCGAGTTGGCCAAACCAGGTGCTGTAAAAGACGATAAACCCGTCCAGTTCGTAGTACTCTTTCCGCTCGTTGAGTTTCTTCTCGACCTGCTTGAAATAGTCGGTGCGCTCGTCGAAGGTGAACCGGCTGGGAAACCGAAACGACAAGTGAAACGACGCCATGTCTTTTTCCTGCTGGACGGCAAAGCCGATTTTATCGAACGCAAAAAAAGTGGCGGCCAGGAGGACCAACATGAGAAAGGCCAGGTCGAGCCGGCGTTTCAGGAAGAAGCCAAGCGCGCGGTTGTACCAGCGGTTGAACCGGCCTAAGGAGGCGTCGTACATTTTTCCCAGCCAAGCGCGGGCAGTCTCGGCCAGCCGCCTTGGCCAAGCGGACGGTGCGGTCTTTCGCGTGGAGAGGGTCAGGTACACGCAGAGCGGGATGAACACCAGCGCGACGCCGAGCGAGGCGAGCAGCGCCACCACGACTGGCAGGGCCAGGCGCATCATGAAAAAGCGCATCTCGCCCTCCACCAGCACGGCCGGCAGGAACACGACGACCGTAGTGAGGGTGGCGGTGGTGATGGCGAGGCCAATTTCCTGGACGCCCTTGATGCAGGCTTCGCGGCGTGACAGGCCGCCTTGAAAATGCCGTTGGATATTCTCAGCAACCACCACGGAGTTGTCCACCAGCAGCCCGATGCACAGCACTAGGCCAAGGATGGTCAGCAGGTTCAGGCTCTCGCCGGCGAAGTACATCGTGGCCACGGCAATGAACAGGCACAGCGGGATGGCCCCGGCGATAATCAGCGTCATCCGCGCCCGGCGCAGGAAAATGTAAAGGATGCAGGCGGCAAAGAAGGCCCCGATCAGGCCGTTGGTGAAAAGGGTGTTGAGCTGTTCCATCACGATCGTGCCCTGGTTCATGTGAATCTTCAGGTCGAACCCTGCCAGCGCCGGGTTCTGTTTTATTTTTTCCACCTCGTCCGCGATTCGCCTGCAGACCTCGATGGTGTTGGCTTCGCTCTCCTTGACCGCCGTGATCATCATGGCCTTCTTGCCGTTCACCCGGGCGGCGAAGTAGCGCTCCTCCGGTTCGTACTTGAGCACGGCGATGTCCTTGAGCAGCACGTTGGTGCTGATCGGCAGGTTTTGGAACTCGTGCATTGTCTGGAATCTGCTTGAGGATTTCAGCAGATATTTTTTGCCGCCATCCTGTACGTTGCCACTGGCCAGGGTGAAGTTGTCGCCCCGCATTTGGCGGGAGAGTTCGTAGATGTTCAGGCCGTACGCCTCGGTGCGGTCCTTGTCCGCCTCGATGATGATTTCCTTTTCCTTGAGGCCCTTGGTGTCGATGTTGGCCACGCCATCGATTCGTGAGAGCGGCATGATGATATGCTTGTTGACCAGGTCGTAAAGATCGCCGTCCGTCTCGTAAGCGATACCGATCATGCAAACCGGGATGCCCGACATATCCATTTTATAGACATATGCATGCTCGACATCGTCTGGGAACCGTAGCTTGGCTCGTTCCAATCGATCCCGCACCTCGCGGTAGGCAACGTCCATGTCCGTTCCCTGTTTGAAGCCCAAGTAAACTGATGCGCCTCGTGAGGAGCAGGAGGAGCGCATCGAGTCCAGTCCGCGAACGGTGCTCAATTCCTCCTCGAGCGGCAGGGCGAGTTTCTCCATCACCTCCTGTGGCACGGAGGCGTTCCACGGCACGCGTACCGAGAGGGAGCGCCCCTCGAAGCCCTCCGGGAAAAGCTCGAGCTTGAGCCGGCTCGAGGCGATCAACCCGACGATGATGATCGTGAGGAACAGCACAAACATCGTCACCCGGCGATTGAGAGACAATCGCGTGATCCAGGTCGCTAGTTCGTTGGATTCCATTTTTTACTGCTTGGCCAAGCGGCGAAAGTTACTTGGCAACACTTGCCTTGGGCGAACGGTCGAAAACGGTGGCCAAGATGTTTCGCAACGCCTTCTGGGCGTCGTCGATCAGCGTGTAAAATACCGGCACGGCCAAAAGAGTAAAAAAAGTTGCGGAGGTCATTCCGCCGATAATCATGTAACCGAAACTTTTGAAGCTCATCCCCATCTCGCTGGAGTCAGCGATCGTCAGCGGGATCATCCCAAAGATGGTCGTCAAGGCGGTCATGACTATTGGTCGGAAACGGTGCTTGGTTGCGAGCAGTAACGCTTCCGCACGTTCCATGCCGGTGTCGCGAAGGCGGTTGACATAGTCGACAAGAACGATGCCATTATTTACGACAATACCCAAAAGCAGTATGGCACCGACCATACCCATCTGGTCCATGTTTGTCTCCGCGGTTGGCCAGATCCGGACGATGAAACTGCCCGGCGATGTGAAATAATGGACCCACACCGCGCCAATCGCCGCCAATGGGATGGTGAGCACGATGGAAAGCGGCATCAGCATGCTCTCGAACAGGAATGCAATGAGCATGTAAATGAAGACGATTGAGAGTCCTATCACAATGAGTCCGGTGTCCACCTCGTCGTCATCAAATGTCACTTTAATCTCACTGAACGAAACACCCTCCGGCAGGTCGATGTTGCGTCTGGCATTGTCGATGGCTCGGCGGGCTTGTTTTTCCTCGCCGGTTCTGAGTTTCATTCCGATCGTGTAGCTGACCTTTTTATTGCTGCGTCGAATGTATGTTTCACTCTTGAGCATGGCCGGTCTGGTGATCGATCCAATGGAGCTGTAGCGCCCGTCATCGGTTCGTACGAGGAAGTTGTTCAAATCATCCAGTTCGGCTCGGTCCTCCTCCCTGAACCGCATGCGAACCGGGATTTGCCGGCCATTGCTGTTGAACCTTGGCAGGGTTCTGCCACGCAGCGCACTGCTGACCACGCCGGCGATTGAGTCGGGGTTCACGCCGATGGAACTGGCGAGATCACGATCGACGATCAAGGCCATCTCATTGGGTGCTTCATCGGAATCTCTATCCTCCAATGAAACCACACCCGGAAGCTGTTCGAAGGTTGGTTTGAGATTTTCTCCAACAGATTCAAGCAGTTGAGGGTCATCACCAATCAAGCGGACGTAATACACTGACTTCTTGTCGTTCCGCTCCTCGCCCCGGTCCTGGCCGCTGTAATACACTCGCAAGCCCGGAATCTCCGGAAATAAACCATAGAGTTTTTCCGCGACTTCTTCCCGGGGGATTTGACTGGTGCGGATTTCCGCGAAATTACCTTCGAACTCGCCAGAGTGCTTGGAATAGCGAATCGAATAACTACTGATCCCAAATTCCACTTTGTTGGTTTCAACGATGTTTTCGACTTTCTCGAAATAACCATCCCGTTCCTCGAGTGAAAATTGATCGGGAAACCTGAAGGACATATGAAACTCGTCGATTTCCTCATGGCGAGAGCCGGTGAATTCGACTTTTTCGAAACCGTAAAAATAAGTAGCCGACAACAGGACGATCAAAATAAATGCCAAATCGAGACGACGCCTTAAAAAGTAGCCAAGCGATCGATTGTACCATTGGTTGAACTTTGCGAACGTCTTTTCGTAAAAAAAGGAGAGGAACGTTTTAATAATGGCACGAAAGGCGAGGAATTTTTCAATGATGGCATGTTTCGGTTTGGCTAAGTCGCGCGCCCCGGTTGTCGCTGAAGGGAGCGTCATGTAAACGCAGAGGGGGATAAATACGAGCGCGGTGCCAAGTGAGGCCAGCAGCGCGGAAACCACCGGCAGGGCCAGGCGATAAAGCATGAAACGCATTTCGCCACCGACGAGCAGGGAAGGGAGAAAAACGATGACGGTGGTGAGTGTGGCCGTCGTCACGGCCAGGCCGATTTCGCCGACTCCCTTGAGGCAGGCATCGCGACGGGACAATCCACCCTGATAGTGGCGGTAAATATTCTCCGCGACCACCACCGAGTTGTCGACAAGCAGACCGACGCAAATAACCAAGCCCAGGATGGTCGTTGTGTTCAGGCTTTCGTCGGCGAAAAACATCATGGTCGTCGAGATGAGCAGGCACAACGGAATGGCCATGGCGATGATCATCGTCATCCGGAATTGGCGGAGGAAAAAATAGAGAACAACCGCCGCCAGGAAGGCGCCGAGCATTCCGTTGTTAAGGAGACTGTTGAGGCGGCTTTTGATGATATCGCCGTAGTTTCGATAGAGTTTGATCTGGTAACTGGCCAGCGCCGGGTCCTGCTGGATCTGTTTCACGGTCGCGGCAACCCGATCGCTCACCTCCACCGTGTTGGCTTCGCTTTCCTTTCTAATTGAAACAGTTGCTGATGCTTTTCCGTTCCATCGTTCGGTGTGGTGATGGGGATCCTCCACCTCGTACTTTAAAGTGGCAACATCCCTGAGGTAAACCGTGTCGTTGAGGGGAATGTTTCGGAGTTCATCCATTGTGTGGAATGAACTGGATGACTTGAGGAGATATTTTCTGCCGCCATCGCGCACGGTGCCGCTGGCAAGCGTAAAATTATCCCCGCGCAACCGTCGGGAGAGTCGTTGGATGCTCAACCCATAAGCCTCGGCACGGTCTTTATCGACTTCTATTTGGATCTCCTTTTGCCGGATACCGACATCCACATCGGCCACGCCATCGATGCGTTGGAGTGGTTTTATGATATGCTTTTCGATTAGTGTATAGTGGTCGGCATCGTCGTCATAGCCGATGACCATTCTCCCCACAGTGGTACTGGTTCCGCCTCCACGCTTGCTGATCCTATAAGGATCCGTGCCTTCGGGGAATCGCAGCGAAGCCCGCTCCATTCGGTCGCGGACCTCGCGGTAGGCCACGTCCATGTCCGTGCCTCGCTTGAACCTCAAATGCACACGCGCGGAGGTTTGTGAGCAGGTGGTATACATGGAGTCGATGCCCCGGACGGTGCTCAATTCTTCCTCCATCGGGAGACCCAGTTTTTCCATCGACTCCTGTGCCACGCCCGAATTCCAAGCCGTGCGGATCTCCATCGAATGCCCTTCCATTCCTTTGGGATACATTTCCAGCGGGAGGCGGTTGGTGGCGATGAGCCCGACAGCGAGAATGCTTAGAAACAAAACAAACACAGTCACCTTGCGACTGAGGGATAGTCGGGTTATCCGGGTGGCAAGTTCGTTTGTTTCCATTTTATTGGCGGTTGGCCAAGTAGTGGCCGGAAAAATGCGTCAAACATCTTGAATATGCAATAATACCATTTAGAAACGGAAATTGTTACGATGAAAGTCTGAGAAATGGGAAACTACTTGGTGGTTAGGTTTGGCTTGGCTCCACGGTCGAAGACGGTGGCCAGGGTGTTGCGCAAAGCGTGTTGTGCGTCGTCAACCAGCGTGTAAAACACCGGCACCGCCAGAAGAGTGAAGAGGGTGGCGCATGTCATTCCCCCAATGAGCGTGTATCCGAAGCTTTGATAATTTATACCCATTTCATTGGATGAACTAAAGGTCAGTGGAATCATCCCGCAGATCGTGGTCATGGCCGTCATGAACACAGGCCGGAAACGAACCTTGGATGCCTGCAGCAAGGCTGCTCTTCTTTCCATGCCAGATTGCCGTAACTGGTTGGCATAGTTCACTAGAACGATTCCATTATTTACCACAATGCCAACAAGTAGTATGGCGCCGACTAGCCCCATTTTGTCCATGCTTGTTTCGGTAAGGTAATGAATCCAAATTGAACCCATGGCTGCCAAAGGGATCGTTAAAATAATGGAAAGGGGCAGCAGCATGCTTTCAAAAAGAAAAGCAATGAGCATGTAAATAAAGAGAATTGCTACATAAACAACGAATTCTCCATCTTCCTTGTCATTTTCATCAAAGGATTTTCTGATTTCACCAAATGAAACTCCTTCAGGTAAATCAATGTTTTGGGTTGTTTTATCTATATTGGCCTTGGCAACTTTTTCCTGTCCCTGTTTGAGTTTCATTCCAAAGGTGTAACTGAGCTTCCTGTTGGTTCGCCGTATGTATTCTTCACTCTTGAGCATTGCAGGCCTGGTTATTGTCCCGATGGAACTAAAGCGGCCATCCTCGGTTGGCACCAGGATGTTGTTCAAATCATCTAGTCCAGCCCGATCCTCCTCGCTGAGCCTTAGGCGGACTGGTATTTGACGTCCCTTACTGTTGAATCTTGGAAGATCGCTGCCGCGCACAGCAGTACTTATCGTCCCGGCCAGTATTGATGGATTAACGCCAAGTGAGTTGGCGCGATCCCGGTTGACGATCAAGGCCATTTCATTTGGCCCCTCATCGTCGTCCTTTTCCTCCAAGGAAAGTACACCCGGCAGCTTTTCAAACTGCGGTCTAAGGTCTTCGGCAACGGTCTGAAGCAATGTGGGATCATCACCAATTAATCGGACGTAATGTCGAGATTTATGATCATTTCTCTCCTCTCCTCCACCCATGCCTCTGTAGCGGATCCTCACTCCGGGTATTTCTGGAAAACTCTCATAGACCTTTTCGGCGGCTTCTTCGGTTGAGAATTCACTGACACGGTCATAAGAGAAATGCCCCTCGAATTCTGCATACCACGGTGAGAAATGAGCTTCATATGATTTTATGCCAAGTTCTTCCTTTCTTTCTTCAACGTATTCTTCGATCCGCTTTATGTATGCGCTACGCTCTTCAGTTGAATATCGGTCCGGAAAGTCAATGTTGATTTCGAATTCATTCATATGATCATTCGTTTCATCCGAGAATTCTATATTCTCGTACCCGATTTTGTAGGAGGCTATAAATAAAACGATCAGGATGAGGGCAAGGTCGAGTCTTCGGTTAAGGTAGTAGCCTAGTGCGTGGTTATACCAAAGGTTAAACTTCTCGAAACTCATGCTGTATATTCTGGCAAGGGGTGTGCAGATAAATTCAGTCACGGCAGTGAAGAACCTGGTTTTACCCATTGCTGAGTAGGACAAGGTTAGATAGACGCAGAGTGGAATAAAAACCAGGGCGACGACCAATGAGGCAAGGAGCGCAGACATCACTGGCAGAGCCAAGCCGGAAAGCGCGAAACGCATTCCTCCGTCAATAAATAGCATGGGGATAAAAACAATCATGGTTGTCAGGGTTGCCGTAGTTATTGCCAAACCAATCTCACTGACTCCCTTGATACAGGCATCGCGTCTGGACATGCCGTTGTTAAATTGGCGTTGAATGTTTTCTGCAACCACCACTGAATTATCCACAAGCAGCCCAATGCAAATCATCAACCCCACCATGTTAAAGGCATTCAGGCTTTGGTCCGCGAAATACATGGCAGTTAATGAAATCAACAAACATATAGGAATTGCCATTGCAATGATCAGCGTCATTCGAAAACGGCGCAGGAAAAAGAACAAGACAACTGCGGCAAGAAAGGCGCCGTACAAGCCGTTATCAACAAGGTGATTTAATCGTTTGTATATCTCATTGCCCTGATTGCGGTAAACGCGAAGTTTATATCCGTTCAATGCCGGGTTGGCGTTGATTTTTTCGACTTGATCCATGACTCTCTGGCTCACCTCCACGGTGTTTGCTTCACTTTCCTTATTCACGTGAATGCCATAAGACTCAAGTCCGTTATACCGGAAAAAGCGATCGTCCATGTCTGGTTCAAATTTTATTTCAGCGATGTCCTTGAGGGATACATTGTCATTTAAAGGCACATTTTTCAGTTCGTCAAAGGTATGAAATAAGCTCGAGGATTTAAGAATATATTTTTTGCCTCCATCAATTACCGCTCCACTCGCCAACGTGAAATTATCCCCTCGCAAGTGGTTTGACAGTCTTTGTATGTTCAAACCATAGGCTTCCACACGGTCTTTATCGACTTCAATCATTATTTCCTTTTGCTCTATATGGAATTCCACATCTGCAACCCCGTCAATCCGCATAAGCGGGGCAATGACATGTTTGTTGATTAAATCATAATCTGGCACATGCTGTTCAGATCCAATTGTCATTCTAACAATTGGTTCTGGTTCAGAGTCGCGTTTGTAGATTCGAGGTTTTTCTGTTCCCTCTGGGAAACGCATCCTGGCTCGTTCCATACGATCACGCACTTCACGGTAGGCCACATCCATGTCAGTTCCCTGCTTGAATCTCAAATCCACCGAGGCAGAACTTGTGCTGCAGCGCGTCGACATGGAGTCCAGGCCTCGAACAGTGCTGAGTTCCTCTTCCATTGGAATTCCGATTTTTTCCATGGATTCCAGAGGAACTCCGGATCTCCACGATGTTCTTACGTAGATTCCGTGGCCTTCCGCTCCTTTGGGCTCCATTTCTAGGGGGAGGCGATTGGTCGCAATGAGTCCGATTGCGATGATGGTCAGGAACAAAACGAGCACTGTGACCTTTCGGCTGAGAGACAACCGAGTAATTTTGGTCCCTAGATCGTTTTTGTTCACGATTACTCCGGTTTGGCTTGGAAAAGGCGTTCGCCCGCGAGGCCGAACAGGTAATAGATGGTCGGGATCACCATTAATGTCAGGAAGGTCGATGTCAGCAATCCGCAGATCACGGCGATGGCCATTGGCGTGCGAATCTCCGCGCCGTCCCCGAGGCCGAGCGCCATCGGCAGCAGGCCCAGCACCGTGGTGGCGGTGGTCATCAAAATGGGGCGAAGGCGGATGCACCCGGCCTGGACAATCGCTTCCTTCAGGGCCAGGCCGCGTCCGCGCAGCGTGTTGGCGTAGTCCACCAGCACGATGGCGTTGTTCACCACAATACCGGCCAGCATGATCATCCCGAGGAACACCACCACCGAGAGGTTGATGCCCAGCCACTTCAGGCCCAACACCGTGCCGACGAAGGCCATCGGGATGGTGAACATGATGATGAACGGCTGCACGAGCGACTCGAACTGCGACGCCATGATCACGTAAACTAGGAACAGGCTCAGGCCAAGCGCGAGGTAGAGGCTCGTGCGGCTGCGCTCCCATTCCTCGTTTTGGCCGGTGATGAAAAAGCCCATGTACCCCGGCCAGTCAATCCCTTGGCCAAGCGTACGTTTTGCGACCTCGACCGCCGTGCCAAGCGACCCGGCGCCGATGTTTGCCTGTACCAGCGCGACGCGCTTGCCGTCGATGCGCCGGATCTCGCTTGGCCCCTCGCCGACGGTCAGCTTGGCGATCGAGTTGAGCGGGATCGGTGTGTCACCACCGGGGTTGATCGTGAGTTTGCCAACATCGGCGACTTGTTCGCGGTCCGACTCAGCCAGACGCACGACGATTGGCACACGGCGATCGCGGCGATTGAACCGCGTGGCCTCGGCGCCCTTGACCATGTCGCGAACCTGGTTGGCCACCGTGCTTAGGTTCAGTCCGTGGCGGATGATCTGTTGCCGGTCGTAGGTGATCTGCACTTCCGGCGCGCCGCTGCGCAGCGTCGGCTCGACATCGGCCAGCGCCGGCTCCTTCGAGAGCAGGGCGGTAGCCTCGTCGGAGTACTTCTTCAACTCCGGCAAATCCTCGCCATTGATCTGGATGACCACCGGCTTCTTCGAGCTGAACAGGACCGGCCGTGTCACACGCGTGGTGACGTCCGGAACCTCCTCGAACATTGCACGCAGCCTGGAGATGACCACTTCTTCAACGTCCTTCGGATTGCTGCTGGGCTTGAGCAGTACCTTGAACCGTGCTGAGTGTTCGCCTTCGTCCGAGCGCTTCATGTTGGTGGTGTCGAAGCCGTACATCACCAGCAGGGTGTCGATCTTTTCCAAATCTACGATTCTCTCCCAATCCTGATCGGTAAATTTTTGCTTAAAAAAATGGTCGGTATCGCCTGATGTCAGTGACTGAACCGCCTCTTCGTGACTCGGCATTTCGAGCTCCATTTGCTGGGTCACTGTGGAGAATTCGGCCAGCAATTTCTCCAACTGCTCATGCGCCTGTTTACCCTCCTTCGAATTGGCGTCGGGTAAATCTGCTGCCGCCTCTTTGATGGCATCCATCTTCGACTGAATCTCCTTGTTTTTGAGGATGGTTTTTTCGATGTCATCTAGGATGGACACGGTTTGATCGAGCGGTGTGCCGACCGGCAAAGAAACCTCGAAGGTGAACTCACTCTGGTGAACTTCCGGCAGCAATTCGGTTTCAAGTTGTTTGCCGACCCACCACGTCAGCCCGAAGCAGCCGACGATCAATGCGAGCATTATGCCGGGGCTGGCCAGCGCCCAGCGGATGAGTCTCGGGTAAAACCCACGGTTGATGTCCATCTCTGTCTCATCGCCTTTCGAGGGGATCAGCCTTGATAGCAGCATCCCAAGCCAGCGGCCCACCCGGAGGATCGCGCGGTAGATGCCGAGCAGGATGAAGGCGATCGTTCGAATCGACCAAACCAACGACAGCCCGATCACCTCCAGCAGGAACGAGATGGCCAGGCGAAGCGCAAAGTAGGGTGCCGTGAACAGGAACGTCTGTCCGCTGCGTTTGCGGCTCTCGTCGAAGGCGCGAAATGCGCCCCAAAGCTTGGCCAAGCGCTGATCTTCGGGGTGGCATCTCCCAAAACGGTTTTCCCCAGAGTTTCCAGGTAAGAAGATAGCTGCAAACAAAGGTATAAAAATCACAAGCATTATAGAGGGTCCTCTAAGTATATTTGGAAGAAAACCTATAAATTTTAGATATGATGGTAGATTTCGAGTTGAGAAGAGGGAAAAATTGTGATCATGCATCCGCTTGGTCAAGGCGATTAGGAATGGCCAAGCGCAAACGGCTGCCCATACAGTAAATACAATGCCTTTCGACGTATTATAGATGTTTTCTACTTCAATGAGGAGATCATCGGAATTCTCTATCAGGTTAAGTTTATAGCTGAGAACCGTGCCCATCATTAGGATGAGTAGCGCGCCCATCGGGAGCAGGATGCCCCGCCAAAGCGCGGCGAGGCTGATGCGCCCCTCTAGCGAGCCAAGCGCATGCGACACCATGCCGGCACCCGTCTGCAGCTTGAACCCGGTGCGGCTGGCAAGCATCGGGATGAACAACACCGCCACGATCAGCGCGGCAATGAGCGAGGTGACCACTGTCAGGCCAAGGTCGCTGAACACCTGCCCGGCGAGCCCCTCGACAAACACCATCGGGAAAAACACGCAGATTGATGTCAGTGTGGAGGCGATCACCGCGCCACGAACCTCCTTTGTGCCGCGGATGGCGGCCGCACGGGTGGAGTCGCCCTCCTCGCGGCAACGGTAGATGGATTCAAGCACCACGATCGACGAGTCCACGAGCATGCCGATGCCCATGGCCAGGCCGCCGAGCGACATGATGTTGAGCGACACCTGGAGGATGTTCAGCGGGGCAAACGTCACGAGGATAGAGATCGGGATGCTCACCGCAATGATCGACGTCGTGCGGATGTCTCGCAAAAACAGCAGCAACACGATCACGGCAAGAATACCCCCCAAGATCGCAGTTTTGACCACCTCTTTGATACTGTTGTCGATGAAGACAGAGCGGTCGGCGACCACGCGCAGCTTGGCCTGTTCCTCGTTGAACAACTTGCCGGCAAGCGTTGGGCCTCGAAAAAGTTTTTTCATCTTTTCGCGCTGCAACTCGCGCGGGCTTTTCGTTTTATCATCCTTTTTGTTGCTGGAGGTGGGCACCTCGCCGACGAGTGCGATGACGCGCTTGGCCACGGCGATCATGTTAGCGTCGGCTTCCTTGTAAATGTCGATCTGCACGCTCACCTCCCCGTTGGTGTGGGTGAGCATCTCGCGATCGCGTTGCCCGTAGACAACCTGGCCAAGGTCTTTCACGCGAATCTCGCGTCCTTCGCGGCGGAAGACAATCGTGTTGGCGATCTCCTCCAGGTTTTGGTACTCGTTGATGGTGCGAATCATGTACTCCGCGCCACCCTCGCGGATACGGCCACCAGCGGCGTTGATGTTCTCAGCGCGGAGCCGGTTAAGAACCTGGCTGATGGAAAGGTTGACACGCTGCAGCTTGGCTTCGTCGATCAGGACGTGGATTTCCTCCTCAAGGCCGCCGCGAACACGCGCCGCCGCGACGCCCGTGATCGGCTCGATCGCTCGCTTGACCTGCAACTGGGCGATACGCCGCAGGCGCCGCAAGCCTTCGTCGCCCCGGTACTTGGTGCTGCTGCGGGAGCCGGAGAGACTCAGCTCCATCACTGGGTCGAGCGATGGGTCGTAGTGCAGGAGCAGCGGTTTCTCCGCCTCGCGCGGCATGCGAACGAGGTCGAGTTTCTCAAGGGTATTTTGAATCGCATCGACCATCGATGTGCCCCAGACGAATTCCAAAATCACGTCGCTGACACCGGCCCGGCTGATGCTGCTGATCTCGTTCAGGCCGCCGACGACACCGAGTGCCTCCTCAATCCGGCGGCTGATGTCATTCTCCACTTCCTCCGGCGCCGCGCCCGGGTACTCTGTGCGGACGGTGAGGGTGGGGTAGCTCATTTCCGGCATGAGCGTTACCGGCAATTGGCCAAGCGAGAAGTAGCCAAAGACCACCGCGGCCAAAAAAACCATCAGCACCGCGACCGGCCGGTCGGTGGTGAAGTTGGGATTGCGATGCTGGGACTCCATACCGATGCGGAAGGCGCGAGGTTACGATCCGCTCGTGTCGGCGGCCGGGGCGTTGGTGCTGGCGGTGGCGTCGGTGGTTTCTTCCGCGTCCGGATCGGGGTCGGTGACTTCGCGGATTTTGGAATTCTCCTTCAGCCCGGACTGCCCGGCGATGACGACTTTTTCGCCGACCTCAAATCCTTCAGTTGGCTCGATGTGCACCTTGTCGGCATTGACCGGCAGGACCAGGTGGCGTTTCACGCGCTTCACGCCGTTGGTGCTGGTGTGCAGTTTGTAAGCGAATGTCTGGTCGTTGTCGTACACGATCGATTTTTTCGGGATCAACAGAGCGTCCTGCTTGGTCTCGAGCACCAGCTCGACATCCACCCACATGCCGGGGCGCAGCGCACCGAGTTCCTGCATGCCCACGGTGACCTTGATTGTCCCGGCGCGCGGCTCGACGATGGGCGAGATGCGTTTCACGTAGCCGGCAAAAACCTTGTCGCCAAGCGTGTTGGAGATCAGCCGCGCCTCCATGGCCGGCCTGAGCTTGGGGAGGTACTGCTCCGGAACATGAATGATCGCCACCGTCGAGTCGAAGTCGATGATTTCAAAAATGGTCGAGCCGGTGCTGACATTGTCGCCGACCTTCACGGAGCGAAGGGTGATGGTGCCTTTGACGGGCGCGCGCACCTCGGTGTACTCGAGTTGTCGCTGGGCGGTCTCGGCGGACAAGCGGCGTTGGTTCAGGTCGAACCTTGCGTTGCGAAAAACCTGCTCGCTGATGAGGTTGTCTTTGAAGAGATTCTCCTGTCGCTCATATTCGATCTGCGTTTTTTCGAGCAGACTTTGGGCTTGGTCGTAATCGTTTTGTTGCTTGTCGTTTTCGAGGCGCAGCAAAACTTGGCCCTTGGCGACTTTGTCGCCCTCCTCGACGAGCAACTCGATGGCCGGGTTGTTCGTGCGGGCTTTGACCTCAACTCTGACCTCCGCCTCGAGCGGCGCGGAGCGCTCGAGGATCGACTCGATCATGCCGCGCTTCACCTCGGCCAATTCCACCAAAACCGCCTTTTCTTTTTTCGATTTGCCGGTTTTTTCTTTCTCCGTTTTGGCAGAGAACTCCGCGCTGCACCCGGCGAGAGCCAACGCGCATGCGAAGAGGGTGGTGTGACGTATTAACGATTGAAGTGTTCGATTCATGTAAGAAACCAGTGCCATTACTACACCGGTAAGCCCCAAATAGTTACGAAGGAAGGGAAACTTGGCCAAGCGATGGCGTGAGGCCGATTGTGCGGCAACGGAGCGGTGTGTCAATCGTAATACCACCGGGAGGGCGTCACGAATTTATGGCAAAAAGCAACGCCAGGCCAAGCGCGATGCGGTACCAGCCAAACGCCACGAACGTGTGCGTCTCAATGTATCGCAATAGCCACCGCACCGACACGAACGCAGTCACCGCCGAGACCGCCGTGGCCAAGGCCAACTGCCCCCAATCTTCCGTCACCGACTCGGCGCGGATCGCTTTGAACACCTTGTACGCGCCGGCCGCCAGCAGCGTCGGCACGCCGAGCAGGAATGTGAACTCGATTGCCGGCATGCGCCGCAGCCCCATCAGCAGCGCGATGAGAATCGTCGCTCCGGAGCGCGACGTGCCGGGGAACACCGCCGCGAGCAACTGCCCGAAGCCAACCGCAATCGCGATCGCCCAAGTGACCTCCGCCAAGCTCGCCCGGTCGCCGATTTTTTTTTCGA
>CAUZVJ010000026.1:0-14601 GCA_963583225.1 Verrucomicrobiia bacterium | reverse complement strand
ATTGCGTGTAGGCGTTCTCGGGCCAGTCCGGCTGCGGGTGGTGCGACCAGTGAAAGACGCTGTAGCCGTCGTCGATGCGTGCCTCGACGACGCCGTTGGCGCAGGTGGCGAGGTGCAGTTTGCCGGCCAAGCCGCAGGTGTAGCCGGCGTCGGCGAACAGGCGGCTGACCAGTTTTTCGTTCGCTGGCAGCGCTTGGCCGTTTTGGCGGCACTTGGTCGTTCGCGGGTAACGCCCCGTCATAAAAGCCGCTCGGCTTGGTGTGCAAACCGGGCTTTGGGCATACGCCTGGGTAAACGCCACGCCTTTGCTAACCAAGTCGTCGATACACGGAGTGTTGATGTGCGGATTGCCCAGCGCACGGATGGTGTCGTGCCGCTGTTGGTCGGTACAAATCCAGAGCACGTTGGGTCGCGTCGCGGGCATCGGCATCAGGAGGGCACCGGGACGCCGGCTTGCTCGCGGAGCTTGTCGAGCACCCGCATATTGCCAAGCGTATCCTCCCGGGTAATCCACGGTGCGGCACCGCCGACGGCTGCAGCGAACGCCTCCGCCTCCAGCGCGTACACCGGAGTGTCGGTCTTGGCTTCGATGGTTTCAACTTGGCCATCGCGGGTCAGCGTGAACGTCCCGTCACCTAGCCAAGGGTCGTTGATGGCAATTTCGCCGTCGTCGCCAGCGATGTAAGTCGTCCAGTCGTTTTCCACCGTCATGCCGCAAGTGAACGTGGCCAAGGTCTTGTCGCCAAACCGAAGCACTCCGGCGGCGTAGTCATCGACGCCATTTTCATGAAGGTGTGCAAAACAGGCGGTGTCCGTTGGCTCGCTGCCCATGATGGCGCGGGTCAGGTTCACGCAGTAGCAACCGACGTCCATCAACCCGCCTCCGGCTTGGCCAACTTGGTAGCGAGCGTCACCGTCCGGTGCCTCGCGGGCAAATGAAAAGTTGGAGCGAATCAGTTTCACTTGGCCAAGCGCATCGCCCCGAACCATTTCGATGAGCGTTTGAACTGCCGGGAGAGTGCGGTACATGAACGCCTCGACAAGCAGTTGGCCGGTGCGTTCCGCAGCATCGAACATTGACTCGGCCTCGGCGGCGTTACGAGCCATCGGCTTTTCGCAGAGAACGTGCTTGCCGGCTTCCATCGCCTTGATCGACCACTCGGCGTGCAATCCGTTTGGCAGCGAGTTGTAAACAGCATCCACATCGGGGTCGTTCAGCAACGCGTCGTAACCGGCAATGCCCCGTCCACCGTGCTTGGCGGCGAATGAGTCGGCGGTTTCATGGCGCCTCGAACCGGATGCAATCAGGTTGCCTTGGGAGGTATGCTTGAGATCACCGGCGAATTTGCCCGCAATCATTCCCGTTCCGAGAATACCCCAGCGTAGTGGTTGAGTCATAAGATTGGCCCCTTTCAGTCGGGAGGCGACGAAAAATGCCAATCCACAAAACGAACGACAAGATGAATCCTTGGGCAAAACGAGAAAAAACCTCTGAAAAAACCGTCAAATTGTTTAACCTTGGTGGTTGACTGGAACGCGGCTTTTTGATAGTAGCCCCTTGTTTAGGAGATTAAACGAGGATGTTTAATGTTCAGCAACCCGGTGATGACAGCATTCAGCGAGTACCGGGGTTGAACCGACGACCGACCGAAAAGCAACCCAATGGGACTTGAGTTTCATAAATACCTCAAGGATTTGCGTGTGCGCTACACGGGCAACACGCGGAAGCTGTGCCTTATTCTCAAGATTCCCCATACCGCCTGGTCCAAGATCGAGCGTGGGATCAACCCGCCCCCCAAGCCGAAAATCTTGAAGCTTTTTTCACGGGTGGTCCAAAGCAAAAGCTACGAGGAAGTGGAGCTGTTTGCCTTGGCCAAGCGCTGGAAACCCAGCCCGAACACAAACCGTCCGCACGAACTTTTGATCCCTCCCGCCGAGGCCATCCCCATTCTTGGCGAACGCGAATACAATCGCCGCATGGAGGCCTCCTACGAGGCCAACAAGCCGGATTACCAGCACAAACATTACAAGTCGGTACTGCCGGTGGGCACGACCTCCAAAGAAGCCGCAAAAGTGGAGCAGGAGAAAGAAACCCAGACCGTCATCCACGCCAGCTAGGCCCGGCTTCGGTTCTTCATCCCTTTTTCCCGCTGGAGTGGCCGGTTGTTTTGGGGCACGGTTCGTGCGCTTTGAATTCTCTACCTTCATTAGTCTCTCTGCTCGGATTGTTCGCGTTGAGCGTAGGATCAACCCTGGCCGGGGAGCGCCCCCCGAATGTCGTGCTGGTGCTCACCGACGATCAGGGCTTTGGCGATGTCCGGTCGCACGGCAACAACCTGATCGACACGCCGGTGCACGATCGGATTGCGGCGGAGGGCGTTCGCTTCGACCGGTTTTTTGTCAGCCCGGTTTGCGCCCCGACACGGGCGAGTCTGCTGACCGGCCGCTACCACATCCGGACCGGGGTGCATGGCGTCACGCGCGGCCACGAGATCATGCGTGCCGACGAGGTCACCATCGCCGAATTGCTCAAGGGCGCGGGCTACGCGACCGGCAGCTTCGGCAAGTGGCACAACGGCTCGCAGTACCCCCATCACCCGAACGGCCAGGGGTTTGACGAGTTCCTCGGCTTTTGTGCGGGCCACTGGAACAACTACTTCGACACCACACTCGACCACAACGGCACGATGGTGAAATCGGAGGGGTTCATCATCGACACCCTCACCGATGCCGCCATCGAGTTTATCGAGCAAAACAAGGATCGGCCGTTTTTCTGCTACGTCCCTTACAACACACCGCACTCGCCTTGGCAGGTGCCGGAACGGTATTGGCGGAAATACCAGGCCAAGGGCATCGACGATCCGGCAATCGCCTGTGCCTATGCCATGTGCGAGAACATCGACGACAACATGGGCCGGCTCCTGGCCAAGCTCGAGGAGTTGAAGATCGCTGACGATACGATTTTTATTTACCTCTCGGACAACGGCCCCAACACAGACCGCTACAACGCCGGCATGAAGGGCCGCAAAGGCAGCGCGCACGAGGGCGGGGGACGCGTCCCGTTTTTCATTCGTTACCCGCGCCGGATTGCCGCCGGGACGGTCGTCAAGCCGATCGCGGCTCACATCGATTTGCTGCCGACGTTGATGGAGTATTGCGGCGTGAGCGGCTACAAAACCAAGCCGCTCGACGGCACAAGCCTCGTGCCGCTCATCGAGGGCAAGCCAAGCGCTTGGCCAAGCCGCACCCTGTACACGGTTTGGGGCGGCACTCGATTGCAGGACGGTCGCCGTGCGGTGCGAACCGACCGCTGGCGTGCGGTAAATGAAAAGCGGGGCTGGGAACTTTACGACATGATCGCCGACCCGTCGCAAACGCGCAACCTGGCCCAAGCCAAGCCGGAGGTACTTGCCAAGTTTCAGATCGCTTATTGTGAATGGTTCTCCGATGCCGCATCCGCCGGGTTTGCGCCCATCCCCATTCAGGTCGGCCATCCGGCTTGGGATGAAGTCGTGCTGGAGGGCCATTATGCCTACCTAACCCCGACCGGGAACAAACGGGCCGATGCCAAGAGGGACGGCATCAGCTACCACGGCCGCTCCGGCTGGGCCAACGACTGGGTGGACAACTGGGCCAGCACCAAAGCCCATCCGTATTGGCATCTCAACATCGTGCGCGATGGCGATTACCGGGTCGTGCTAAAATACGCCTGCGCTGAAGATGACCTGGGCAGCCGCCTCCGTGTCGAGGCAGGGGGCAAGTCGCTGGAGTTCAAAGTCGACAAGCCGTTCACGCCGGTGACGATACCCAGCCCGGATCGCATCAGCCGCAAGGAGGCGCCCGAGCGCACATGGGGCAGCCTGGCGGCGGGCACTCTGCGCTTGGCCAAGGGCAACACTTTGTTGCGTGTGCGGGCTCTTGAAATCCCCGGTGCCGAGGCACTGGAGTTGAAGGCCGTGCACCTCATCCGGGCGCGCTGATTTGCTCGGCGTCCTCTGCTGCAACCCGCGTCCTTTTTTTGCCGGGGTTTGCTTTTCATCGGCGGGAGAGCCTACTGAGGGCCAAAGAGCTTGGCCAAGCGCCATCTTCAAGCGACAATCGGCCGTGCGCCTTCACCCAAGCCTGCTGTCCAGCGTCTCCCGATTTTTTGCAACAGTAGGGCTGTGCCTGCCTGCGGGAGCTGCCGCCCTGCGGGCGAGTGAGTGGAAGTCCGGCGAGGGCTATAGATTTCAAGCGTTGACTGTTTCGACCAACAGCCGGGCCGGTTTCACATCGATGGCTGCGGGCTCGACCGGGATTGGTTTTGTCAACCGCTTGGCCAGGGAGCGCTACACGACCAACCAAATTTATCTCAACGGTTCCGGCGTTGCTGCGGGCGACTACGACGGCGACGGCTGGTGCGACCTGTTTTTCAGCGGCCTCGATTCTGAAAACAAACTTTACCGGAACCTGGGCGGCTGGAAATTCGAGGATGTGTCGGCCAAGGCCCGCGTTCGCGGGAAGCATTTCCCCTCCACCGGCGCCTGCTTTGTCGATGTCAATGGCGACCGCCGACTCGACCTGATCTCGAACACGGTGGGCCGCGGCACGTGGGTGTTGCTCAACGACGGCCGCGGTTCCTTTCGTGCCGTCCGCCCAGTGAATGCCAAGGGCGGCGGCATGTCGTTGGCTTTGGCGGATGTCGATGGTGACGGTGACCTCGACCTGTACGTGGTCAATTACCGGACGTTCACCATCCGCGACCAACCAGTCATCAAGCTCCGTGGCAGCACCATCGGCGGCAAGCCGGAAGTCGTGTCCGTTAACGGGATGTCGCTCGAGGCCGCCGATTCCGTGGGGCGTTTCACGCTGAAAACAAACGGGAAAATACTCGAGAACGGCCAGGCAGACCGGTTGTACCTGAATGATGGAAAAGGCAACTTCACGCCGGTGCCGTTCACCGCCGGGGCGTTTCTCGACGAGGACGGAAGGCACTTGGCCAAGCCGCCGTACGACTGGGGGTTGTCGGCGATGTTCCGTGACATGAACCGCGACGGACGGCCCGATCTCTATGTGTGCAACGACTTCGAGTCGCCCGACCGGATCTGGATCAACCAGGGGCAAGGCGTCTTTCGCGCGATCGACCGCCTGGCCATTCGGAAGAGCAGCCACTTCTCGATGGGAGTGGATTTTGCAGATCTGAACCGCGACGGCCTGGATGATTTCATCGTCGTTGACATGCTCAGCCGCCAGCACAAATTGCGGCACACGCAGTTGAGCAACCGCAAGGCGCCCGAGCTGCAGTTCGGCGTGTATGACGACCGGCCGCAGTACAGCTACAACACCGTTTACCTGAACAACGGCGACGGCACCTACGCCGAGATCGGCTTCCACACCCACCTGGCGGCAACGGAGTGGTCCTGGACGCCCATCTTCATGGATGTGGATCTGGACGGCTACGACGATTTTCTCGTCACCACGGGACATCCGCTCGACATGCAGGACATGGACGTGACGAACCGGGGCAAGCAATTGAAGCAGCAACGCAAACACACTCCACGGGAACTGCTTGAGATGCGGTTTCTGTTCAAGTCGCTCGTCCTTCGTAATCTTGCC
Organism: Verrucomicrobiia bacterium; assembly: GCA_963583225.1. Classification (GTDB taxonomy): domain Bacteria; phylum Verrucomicrobiota; class Verrucomicrobiia; order Limisphaerales; family UBA1096; genus UBA1096. The sequence goes on along the minus strand of CAUZVJ010000026.1, from coordinate 9,006 downwards.
TTCAAAAACCAGGGCGGCCTTCGGTTTATCGAGAAAAGCGCCGACTGGGGTTTTGACCATGCGGGAATCTCGCACGGGATGGCGCTCGCGGATCTGGACAACGACGGCGACCTGGATGTTGCCGTGAACAATTTTGATGAGACCGCCGGCATCTACCGCAACAATTCGCCAGCAAGCCGCATTGCCGTGAAGCTACGCGGCACGCCGCCGAACACGCACGGCATTGGCGCGCGAATCACGGTGAAAGCCGACGGGCTGACCCAGTCGCAGGAGATGATGAGCGGCGGAAGGTACCTGTCCGATGACGAGCAGATCAGGGTGTTCGCAGCCAGCAAGCCGATTCATAAAATCACCGTCGCTTGGCCAAGCGGCAAGGTGAGCACTGTCACCGACATACGGCCCAACCGGCTGTACGAAATCCACGAGAGCGGCGGTGTCCCGACAACAAAAATGACTGCTCCAAAACCGAGCCCCGTGTTCGAGGATGTCAGCCATTTGCTGGCGCATTCGCACACGGAAAAATTGTTTGACGATTTCACCCGCCAACAACTGCTCCCGAAAAAACTGAGTCAAGAGGGGCCGGGTGTCGCCTGGCTCGACTGGAACGCCGATGGCTGGGATGACATCGCCGTCCCTTCCGGGAGCGGCGGCAAGTTGGGATTGTTCCTAAACGACACGAACGGCGGTTTCAAAAAAGCCGCCATCCCGTCGCTTGGCCAAGTGAGCCCCCGCGATCAGGTCACTGTTCTCGGACTCCATGCCGCCACGAGGGGCTTGTTGGTGCTTCAAAGCAATTACGAGGACGGATTGGCCTTTGGCCCGGCGTTGAGACTGCACCATCCCGGCGTTGCCGAGCCTCAAGACTTGTTGCCCGCCGGGCCGGTGGCTTACTCGGCCCTTTGCGCGGCGGATTACGATCGCGACGGGGACCTCGACCTGTTTGTCGGCGGCCGGTGCCGGCCGGGAAGTTACCCGTCCCCGGTGGGTTCCGTGATTCTGCGGAACGACGACGGTCAGTTTGTCAGGGACAAACGGCATGACGAGGTGCTGCGTGAAGTCGGGACGGTCAGTGCCGCGCTCTGGACGGATCTGCTCGGCGACAACCACCCTGAACTCGTGCTGGCATGCGACCCCGGGTTGATTCGTGTTTACCGAAACAACGGCGGTTCGCTTGAGGAAGCCACCGTTGAACTTGGGCTGGGAAACCGGGTTGGATTCTGGAACAGCATCTCCGCCGGTGATTTCAATGGAGACGGAAAAATGGATTTGGTCGCCGGCAACATTGGAATCAACTCCGCCTATGAACTCTATGACGGGAACGAAATCACCTGGCACCACGGCGACCTGTCCGGGGGCGGCACGCACGAGGTGTTTGAGACCTACGGGTCGGGTTTGCCATTAAGGAACTTTCAGGAAGTGCATCGCGCCATCCCGTTTCTGCAGGACTTGTATCCCACGTACGCTGCATTTGCCGGTGCGCCGGTCCGGGAAATTCTTGGTGAACAGAAATCCAAGCTGGCGGCCATCAAGATCAATACGCTCGAGTCTGTTGTCATGATCAACCGTGGAGCACGGTTCGACATCGCCCCGTTGCCGCTGCAGGCACAACTCGCGCCGGTATTTGGAATCGCCACGGCTGACTTTGACGGGGACGGCCGTGACGATTTGTTCTTGGCGCAGAACTTTTTTGGCACACGCCCCGACTTCCCGAGAATGGACGCGGGGCGGGGCTTGGTGCTGAAAGGCGATGGAAAAGGGGGCTTTGATCCGCTTTCAGCCGCGAGCAGCGGCATCCGGATAACAGGCGACCAAAGAGGATGCGCGGTTGCCGACTTTGACCACGACGGCCGGGTCGATTTGTTGCTCGGGCAAAACGCGGGGCAAACGAAACTATACCGCAACCGCTTGGCCAAGCGCGGGTTGCGCGTGCGGTTGTCCGGCGGCGTTGACAACCCGAACTGCATCGGGGCCAAGCTGTGGCTGGGCACGCCAACCGCCATTGGCCCGGCGATGGAAGTCCGGAGCGGCGGAGGGTATCGCTCGCAAGATGCTCCTGTCCGGGTGCTGGCCTTGGGCGATAAAACACCCACCCGCCTGCAAGTCACTTGGCCAAGCGGAAAAAAAACTACGACCGTGATACAGAAGGGCGCCACCGAAATTATAGTGGAGGAACCAGCCCAGTGAGCGCTGTCAAAACAAACTCCTTCCGCAGTTTGATTGCCCTCAGCCTTGCCTTGGTTGTGTCCGGTAATTGCCTCGAATGGCAACAGGACGGTGCCGGCTTGCAAAGCGCACCGCTCGAAGTGCCGCAGAAAGGCAAGACAGGATTCAGGCGCGTGCCGCCGGTTGAGTCTGGAATTGGATTTGCGAACCAACTCGACAATGAGCGGTCCATCCGCAATCGCAATCTGCTGAGCGGGTCAGGGGTGGCAGCCGGTGATATCGACGGGGACGGATGGTGCGACCTGTACTTTTGCGGACTCGACAATGGGAACAAGCTGTACCGCAACAAGGGAAACTGGACGTTTGAGGACATCACCGGGAGGGCGGGTGTTGCGTGCATTGGCCAGGACTCGACGGCCGCCGCGTTTGCTGACGTGGACGGTGATGCAGACCTCGACCTGCTCGTGAACGCGCTCGGCAACGGGACGAGGCTTTTTCGCAACGACGGCAATTTCAAGTTTGTGGAAATCACGGCTGAATCCGGCCTGGCTTCGACTGCCGGGAGCATGTCCATGACGCTGGCCGACATCGATACTGATGGCGACCTGGACTTGTACGTGGCCAATTTTCACCCTACGACGATCAAGGATCGGCCCAATACAACCATCCGCGTGAACCTGGTCAACGGCCTTCCGGTGGTGAGTTCCGTCAACGGTGTTTCAACGGATGAACCGCACCTGAAGGGGCGCTACGAGATTTCGCAAAGCCGGGACATACTGGAATACGGAGAGGCTGACTTCCTGTTCATCAACGACGGCAGCGGCGTGTTTTCAAAGGCCGAGTACCTCGACAGGTTTCTGGACGAGGATGGCGGGCGCTTGCCCAAGGCGCCGATGGACTGGGGCTTGGCCGCCCGCTTTGCGGACATCAACCAGGACGGGTTCCCTGATCTTTACGTTTGCAACGATCTCTTCACGCCGGATCGCATCTGGATGAATGACGGAGAAGGCCGCTTTCGTGCCATCCCGAAACTGGCGATTCGTAGCACGTCGACGTTTTCGATGGGCGTTGACTTTGCGGATTTCGACCGTGACGGCGACACGGATTTTTTTGTGGTGGACATGCTGAGCAGGGACCATGAAATGCAGCATGTTCAAGTTTCCGAAATGGTCTCAAAGAACGAGCCGCACACCCTGCTGAACAGTCGCCCGCAGGTTTCCCGGAACACACTTCAGGTTGGCCGTGGCGACAACACGTTCGCGGAATTGGCCTACTACGCAAACGTCGAGGCGTCCGAGTGGTCGTGGGGGCCGATATTTCTCGATGTGGATTTGGATGGCTACGAGGATATTTTGGTGAGCAACGGCCAGTTGCGGGATTTCCAGAACGCCGACATGGCCGCGAAGATCGAGGCCCAGAAACAGGGGCGCAAATTATCGCAGGGCGACATTCTTAAACTGATCTCGCAATTCCCCGACCTTCGAACCACGAACGTTGCTTTCAGGAACAACCGTGACGGCACCTTCAGCGATTACTCCGCCAAGTGGCGCTTCGATCAACCCGGGATTTCGCAGGGCATGGCCCTGGCCGATCTCGACAACGACGGGGACATGGACGTTGTCATGAACAACCTGCTGGAAGCAGCGGGTATTTATGAAAATCAGGCAACCGGATCACGGGTGCGCGTCGAGCTGCGCGGTTCAGCGGGGAACCGTTTTTCAGTCGGCGCCAAAGTCGCCATAAGGCAAGACGGTGGCGTGCAGACGCAGGAAATCATTTCGGCTGGCCGGTATCTGTCGTCCGACCAACCCATTCGCACGTTCGGTGTCCGGGAGGGTGCTTTCGACATCAGCGTCACTTGGCCAAGCGGACACGTCACAGGCGTTGAGTCTGCCAAGGCCAATCATGCCTATATCATTTCGGAGCCGAAAGGAGTGCGCTTGGCCAAGCGGGAGGACAAACAGGCTGAACCGTTGTTCCGGGATGTTTCCGATGCAATTCGGCATTTGCACTTTGACGAGCCGTACGAGGATTTTCGCCGGCAGTTGCTGATGCCGTTCAAGTACAGCCAACCCGGCCCCGGCTTGTGCTGGCACGACATCAACCTTGACGGGTGGGATGACTTGATTGTCAGCAGCGGTGCCGGCCAGCGCCTGGCCATGTTTCGAAACGGCAGGGACGGGACGTTCAAGGCTATCACCTCACCTGTGTTAAAACCAGCCAACTGGGATCAGGCCATGGTGCTGCCATTCACGCCAAGCCACCGTGGCCCTGCGTTGATTGTGGGTGTGTCCAATTATGAGTCCGGCTCAAGTGATTTGCCTGCGGGAATGATTTACGACTTCTCAACGCGCAAAGTCGCCGGTTTTCTCATCGGCGAAACCGGCAGCACCGGGCCGATGTGCCAGGCGGATCTGGACGGCGATGGCGACCTGGATTTATTCGTCGGCGGACGGATCCTTCCCGGCCAATACCCGTCTTCCGCCGATTCTGTTCTGCTCGAGAACAAGGGGGGGGAGTTTCAAGTGGCTCATCGCTGGGCTGGCCTGGGAATGGTGCAGGGGGCAGTGTTCAGCGACATCGCCGGAGACTCCCGCCCGGAATTAATCCTTTCCCTGCACTGGGATTCGCTCCGTGTGTTCAGTTGGAAAAAAGACCGCTGGGAGCCCGCGGAAATCACGTTTGCCCTCGGCCTCGAGTCTCACACAGGCTGGTGGAACGGCGTGGCCACCGGGGACTTCAACAACGATGGCAGAATCGATATTGCCGCCACGAACTGGGGACTCAATTGGAGAAGAAAACCGACCCCGGCCAATCCGAAGCGGATCTATTACGGTGACATGGATGGTGACGGCGTTACCGAAAGCATCGAGGCGGTTCACCGTCAAGGCCGGTGGCAGCCGGAGCGCCGTTTTGGGATTCTGCGTGCGGCGATGCCAATCATCAGTGAGCGTATGACCAGTTTTGAGCAGGTTGGTAGGAGTTCCGTCCAGCAGGTCTTCGGCGACTTGCTGGAAACAGCATTGGTGCATGAAGTCGTGGAGTTTCGCTCGATGGTTTTTCTCAATTTGGAAAGCGGGATGAGCGCAATCCCCATGCCGGCGGAGGCGCAATGGGCTCCCGGTTTTGGTGTGGTGGCGGAAGATTTTGATGGCGACCAAAGGCTGGACTTGTTTGTTGCACAGAATTTTTTTGCAACCAATCCGGAGTACTCAAGATGCGATGCGGGCAGGGGGTTGTTGATGCTGGGTGATGGCAAGGGCGGTTTTGAGCCGATGCCTTCCTCCGCGAGCGGAATTGCGGCTTATGGCGAGCAACGTTCATGTGCCGTGTCGGACTATAATCACGACGGAAGGATCGATTTGGCTATTGGACAAAACAATGCGCAAACCAAACTGATGCTCAACACCTCGGGCATGGTCGGCTTGAGAGTCCGCCTAAAGGGGCGGGGGCAAAACCCGGCCGCCGTCGGGGCCAGGGTGACCATGAGGATTCCCGGTGGCCCCGCGATAACGAAGGAAGTGCAGTCCGGTGCCGGGTATTGGGGGGTGAACAGTTCGGTGCTTGTTTTGCCAAGCCAGCATCACCCGTGCGAACTGCTCATTACTTGGCCAAGCGGGGGCAGGAGCAGTCATAAAATCCCCGAGGGCACAAGGGAGGCTGTGCTTCATGAGGACGGAAAGGCAATCCTGTCACAGGAGTGATGAGGCGCCTAATGGAGAAGATGAAGTGTGCGTTGGGTTTGTCGCCCCGGATCGCGTCACTTTGTTTGCTAACCATTCAACCGGCGGCGTTGCTGGCATTGGACTGGGCGCAGGACAGGGGGCATCGCCTGGCCAAGCTGACAGTCACGCCAAGCGAGCGCAACGGCTTTCAGTTGCTGGCAGGCCGCAGGACCGGGGTTGAGTTTGCGAATCGCCTGACACGGCAGTTGGTCGCCAAGAACCGAAACTTGGCCAACGGCTCAGGCGTGGCAATCGGCGATGTGGATGGAGACGACCTGCCCGATGTGTACCTTTGCGGTCTTCAGGTTGACAACAGGCTGTATCGCAACCTCGGAGACTGGACCTTTGAGGATGTCACAATCAGATCCGGAGTGGCGTGCTCGAGGCAATATTCCACCGGCGCGCTTCTCGCCGACGTTGACGGGGACAGTGACAACGACCTGCTGGTAACCGGCTTGGCCAAGGGCACGAGATTGTTCCTGAATGACGGCTCCGGCAGGTTCACCGAAAAGACCGGTTCAGGTTTGTTCCCCAAGTTGGGCGCCACTTCCATGTCGATGGCCGACATTGACTCAGACGGCGACCTCGACTTGTATGTCGCCAACTACCGCACAACAAATTACAAGGACCGCCCCCCCGGTGTGAACGTCGAGGTCAAACAGGAAAACGGCAGGGTCGTCGTGACACCGGCAAACCGGTTTGTTGCGCTGAAGACCAGGCGCAACGACGGAGTGCATCTTGTTGAACTGGGTGAGCCGGATTTTTTGTACGAAAACCTCGGCTCGGGGCGCTTCAGAGCGGTGAACTGGACCAATGGACGGTTTTTGAACAGCGATGGAAATGCCCTCGTAAAACCACCCATGGACTGGGGTCTAAGCGTCATAATGCGGGACGTCAACGGCGACATGCTGCCGGACATCTACGTGTGCAACGACTTTTTTTACTCCGTGGATAAATTCTGGATCAACCAAGGTGATGGCGTGTTCCAACAGGCCGGCCCCGAGGTCGTCAGGAATTTTAGCATGTCATCCATGTCCGTCGATTTCGCCGACTTCAACCGGGATGGTCATGATGATTTTTTTGTTGCCGACATGCTCTCCATGAGGAGCGAGTTCCGCCAAACCCAGAGGGCAAATGTCTTGAGCGACGAATTAAACCTGCCCATCACCGATGCGCGCTTTCAGCCGGAGTTTTCCAGGAACACACTCCAACTGAACCGGGGTGACAATTCCTTCGCTGAAATCGCACAGCTTGCCGGCGTACACGCCAGCGAATGGACATGGGCCAGCCGGTTTTTGGATGTCGATCTCGACGGTTATGAGGACTTGATCATGACAACCGGCAACGAGTCGGATGTGCTCGATGCCGACATGATGAGCATTGTGGCCAATTCGCCGCGAACAAGGGAGTCACATCTGCAAAACATGATGCGTTTCCCAAGGCTCGAAACTCCCAACCTGATTTTCCGCAACAATGGAAACCTGACATTTGAAGAGAAGGGAGCAGCCTGGGGGTTCGGGCAGGTTGGGATTTCACATGGCATGGCCGCGGGAGATTTGGACAACGACGGAGACCTGGATCTGGTGGTCAACAATTTGAACGCGCCGGTTTTCCTGCTGGAAAACATTGGGGACAGCAGCCGCGTTGCATTCCGGCTCAAGGGCAAGGCGCCCAACACATCAGGCATCGGGGCGACAATCACTTTGAAGTCTGGAGAGTTTCATCAAAAACAAACTGTCATCGCCGGTGGGCGTTATCTCTCCGGAGATCAACCGCTTTGCGTGTTCGCTGTTCCGCATCCCGGCTCGGCCCTGTCCGCCGAGATCAAATGGCCCGATGGTTCGTTTTCAGACATTCAACAGGTCGCCCCCAACACTGTTTATGAAGTCAGCCAATCAGGCGCCGAGTTCAGGAGTCGCGAGGCTCCGAATCGCACCCAGCCGCTTTTCGAGGATGCCTCGGGGAGACTGAAGGCGGCACATGTGGAGAACCCGCGTAGCGACCCTGCCGGATCGTCGGTGACAGCCGGTTTCTCTGAGCTGGGGCCGGGCGTGTGTGTTGCGGATGTTGACGGGGACGGGTACGACGAGTTGTTTGTCGGGGCAGGCAAGGGCGGAAAGATCCTCAGCTTAAAACTTGCCCAACCGCTCCAAAACAAATCCGCCACCCGGTTGGCATGGGGTGGCGACTCGAAACTCATACGCGACACCGGCTCGATTCTCGCGTACAAGCCGCCATCTTCCGGCTTGGCTTTGTTGGTGGCCTTGTCGAATTACGAGGACGGATTGGCGGTTGGTTCAGCCCTGAATTCAGTCTCTAGCAACTCATCTCGGCAGGTGCTTGCCGCCTCCACGGATTCGGCCGGCCCCGTCTCGATGGCCGACATCGACGGGGATGGTGATCTTGATTTGTTCGTCGGAGGGAGGGTTCGCAGGAACGATCCGTTTTTGTCGGTCAACTCGGCTCTTTATATGGCGTCGAACGAAGGTTTCGCCTCGGCTGCGGGAGGAGAAGTGTTTGAGGGGATCGGCGCGGTATCCGCTTCTGTGTTTTCGGACATCGACAATGACAACGATCCGGATTTGATCCTCGCGCGCCAATGGAATTCACCGCTAGTCTTCATCAATGACAACGGCAGGTTCATCGATCAAACAGATCAATGGGGCCTCTCGGGATTCCACGGACTTTGGAACGGAGTGACCACGGGTGACTTCAACAGCGACGGGCGGATGGATTTGCTGATGACCAACGCGGGCAGGAACTCCAAGTACCGCGAGTATCTCGCACGGGAGATCTGGCTGCACGTCGCGGATTTCAACCAGGATGGAATGGTCGACGGTGTCGAGTCTGTTTGGGATCCGTTTTTGGGCAAGCGCGTTCCGCTTCGCGACAGGCAGACTTTGTCTGCGGTTTTGCCCTGGATTGCCGGCTTGCTTCAAACCCACAGGGCTTTTGCCCAGGCGGATATCCGGACGATGCTCGAACCGGCCAGGACGCCTGCGGTGACCCTTAAGCTGAACACGCTCGACACCACCCTGTTTTTGAATGTCGGCGGGTCGTTCAAAAAAGCTCACCTGCCTGTGGAAGCCCAGTTTGCCCCGGCGTTCGGCTGCTCCGT
>CAUZVJ010000025.1:0-14828 GCA_963583225.1 Verrucomicrobiia bacterium | reverse complement strand
CTCCGTTTTCGTTTTCGGCTCGGTTGGCGGGCGCAGTTCGCTGCCCGGCTTGGCCCCGGCGGAGAGCAGCAGGTTACTTGCGGCCACGCCCCTCGGCATCCACGCGAAATCCAGCGGCGACTTGCCGTCGTTGTCGAGCGCGTTGACGTCGGCCTTCTGCCCAATCAACCAAGCGACCGTGTTGGTGCCGCCACCCCACGCCGCGTAGTGCAGCGCGGTCTGGCCGTTGTCCGCATGCCGGTTTGTCAGCGACTCGCCTTGGCCAAGGTACTGCTGCAACGCCTCGAGGTCGCCCAGTTCCGCTGCGTGAAAAAGGTTGGTCGCCGCGACGGCCTCGCTGGGGCTCGATGCACCGGCGGTGGGCGGTTCATTTATCTCGCCGCCGCAACCGGCAACCAAGCCAAGCGCGATGAGCAGTGGTGTGGCGTGGTTCCGCATTATTTCAGCGCGTCCTCGATTGCGTCATCAAGCCCGGTCATCGGGTGCCCGTGCCAGGCGACTTCGCCATCCTTCACCACGAAGGCGTGCGGGATGCCGCCGATGTTGTACTTCTCCATGTAATCCTTGGAGATGACACCCCCGTCGATCGCCACCGTGTACGCCATCTTGTCGCCCATTTTTTTCACAAACGGCTCGACGGTGTCCAGTTTCTCCTTGCTGACGCCGATGATGTTGACGCCGCGATCCTTGAATTTCTCCTGAAGCTCCGTCAGGTGCGGGATGCTGGTGAGGCAGGGGGGACACCACGTCGCCCAAAACTCGACCACATGCACGCCGCTGGAGACATCGACCGGCTCGCCTTTCACCCAGTGGGCCACGGCCAAAGCCGCTGCCGGTTCACCTGATGCCTGGGCTTGGGGTGCTCCCGAACCACCCCCTGCAGAACAGCCTGTCAATAAAGAGGAAGCGGTAAGCAGGGCCGACGATATATAAAAAAACAGAATTGTTTTCATGGCGCTAAACTGCCCCAGCGACTCGCCCGGCGCAAGTCTTTTTTTGTAAATAGTTTGAAACGGCCCGCCGCGTTGCCTAGCCTGCCGCGCATGAAATCTTGGCTGCTTGGCGCCGCGTGCGCCGCATTGGTTTTCGTTTCGGGTTGCGGTTCCGAGTCGGGCGACTCTTCCGGCAACGGCTTGTCGATCGTGGTCATCCCCAAGGGCACGACGCATGAATTCTGGAAATCGATCCACGCCGGTGCCATCAAGGCCAAGCAGGAACTCGAGGCCGCCGGTCAGCCGGTGGAGATCATCTGGAAGGGGCCGCTGAAGGAGGACGACCGCGACGAGCAGATCAAGGTGGTCGAAAACTTCATCGCCCGGGGCGTGGACGGCATGGTGCTGGCGCCACTCGATGACAAGGCGCTCGTCCGTCCGGTGGAGACCGCCGGCAACGCGAACATCCCGGTCGTCATCATCGACTCCGGTTTGCAGACGGACAGATACGCGAGCTTCGTCGCCACCGACAACGCTCTCGGTGGCCGGATGGGCGGCGCGCGCTTGGGCAAGCTGCTTGGCGGCAAGGGCAACGTGCTGCTGCTGCGGTACGCCGTCGGCTCGGCCAGCACGACCAAGCGCGAGCAGGGATTCCTCGACGAGTTAAATGAAAACTTCCCCGGCATCAAAGTGCTGTCGTCCGACCAATACGCCGGGGCCACTCGCGACCTCGCATACACCGCCTCGCAAAATCTGCTTAGCCGCTATGGCAACGAGGTGAACGGTATCTTTTGCCCGAACGAATCGGTGACCGCCTCGATGACGAAGGCCGTGCGCGACATCGGCAAGGCAGGTGGCATGGTGAAAATCATCGGATTCGACACCAGCGTGCAGTCGTTGCGCGACCTCAAGGCCGGCGACGTGCAGGGGCTCGTCGTGCAAAACCCGGTCAAGATGGGCTACCTCGGCGTGATGACACTGGTCGAGCATCTCGGCGGCAAAACCGTGGCCAAGCGCATCGACACCGGCGTGGCTCTTATCACCAGCGAAAACATGGCCGAGCCCGACATGCAGGAACTCCTCAACCCGCCCCTCGAGAAATACCTCGGCACCGGCAACTGACCGCCGATGCCGCCGCGATTGCAAATCGACCGGGTGGCCAAGCGCTTCGGGCCGACCGTCGCGCTCGACGGCGTGAGCCTCGAAGTCGCCGCCGGGGAAGTCCACGCGCTCATCGGCGAAAATGGTGCTGGCAAAAGCACGCTGATGAAAGTGCTCAGCGGCGCGCACCGCCCGGACGCCGGCAGCCTCACGCTCGACGGCCAGCCGTTTGAGCCAAGCGATCCGCTGCACGCGCGCAACAGCGGCGTGGCGATGATTTATCAGGAACTCAACCTCGCGCCCGACCTTTCCGTGGAGGAAAACATCCTGCTTGGCCGCGAGCCGACGTCGTTTGGCTGGATTAAGCGCGGCGAACGACGCCGCTTGGCCAAGCGCGCGCTGGAAGAAATTGGCCAGCCGCAAATGCCGCTCGACGCCCCGATTCGCTCGCTCACCATCGCTCAGCAGCAGTTGGTCGAGATCGCCCGTGCACTCGTCGGCGAACCGCGCGTGCTCATCATGGACGAGCCGACCAGCAGCCTCACACAAGTCGATACTGAAAACCTGTTCGGCGTGATCGAGCGCATGAGCCAGTGCGGTGTCAGCGTCATTTACATCAGCCATTTTTTGGAGGAATGCCAGCGCGTGGCCAGCCGCTACACAGTGCTGCGCGATGGCCAAAGCGTTGGCACCGGCGCAATGGCCGAGGCGAGTCTCGAGCAGATTATCCAGCTCATGGTCGGCCGGGAAATTGATGAAATCTACCCGCGCACGAGCCGCTCCGTCGGTGAGCCGGTGCTGGAGTTGAACGGAGTCGCCGGCTTGGCCAAGCCGAGTTGCGTGAACCTCACGTTGCGCGCCGGCGAAATCGTCGGCGTGTTCGGCTTGGTCGGCGCGGGGCGCACGGAGACGCTACGGGCGGTGTTCGGGCTCGACCGCTTGGCCAAAGGCAGCGTGAGCGTTTTTTCGCAGGAGGCCACCCGCTCAACACCGGCCAAGCGCTTGGCAAACGGCGTCGGTTTGCTCAGTGAAAACCGGAAGGAAGAGGGGCTACTGCTCAACCGCAGTGTTGCCGATAATCTGACGCTGACGCGCCTCGGCCCGGTGTCGCGGCTTGGCCTCGTGAGTGACACAGCGCAGTCGGCCACTGCGAAAAAGTGGATGGCCAAACTCGATGTGAAGGCCTCAAGTGCCGTCCAGCCTGTCGGCGAATTATCCGGCGGCAACCAGCAGAAAATCGCGCTTGGCCGGCTGCTGCATCACGACGCGCGAATCCTGCTGCTCGACGAGCCAACGCGCGGCATCGACGTCGGCAGCAAGGCGCAGATTTACCGGCTGATGAACGAATTGGCAGGGCAGGGGAAGGCGATTGTTTTTGTCAGCTCGTACCTGCCGGAGTTGCTCGGCGTGTGCGACCGCATCGGCGTGATGTGCCGGGGCGAACTCTCCGAAGTGCGCCCGGTCGCCGACTGGAGCGAACAGGAAATCATCCGCACCGCCGTCGGCCAAGCGGAGCCAAGGGAGGCAGCGGCATGAACCTCCCCAGACTCGGTAGCCGTGATTTTTTGAAAGCCGTCCGCCCTTTCGCCGGGCTGTTTGTTGTGCTGTTGCTGTTCGCGCTGGATGGCGAATTGCGTTCGGTTATTTTTCAGGGTGGCAATTTCAAAACCATCCTCACACAGACGGTCATCGTGGCCATCGGCGCGATGGGGATGACGATGGTGATCGTGAGCGGCGGGATCGACTTGAGCGCCGGATCGGTCGTCGCGCTGTGCAGTGTCGTGACGGCCAAGCTGATCGAGCAAGGCCATAGTTTTGCGGCGGTGCTTTTGCTGACGGTGCTGGCCGGAGGGCTGGTCGGCTTGGCCAACGGCGGCATCATCACGGCGTTTCGCATGATGCCGTTCATCGTCACGCTGGGCATGATGGGCATCGCGCGCGGCATCTCCAAGTGGCTTGCCAACAACCAGACCGTCAACCCGGAGCAACCGCTCGAGTCGGTCAATAGTTTGATGGATAACAGCCAGTCGCCGCTCACGTTTTTTCCGCTGCCGGACGGCGTGTGGCTGGCGCTTGGCCTCGCGGTGGTGATGGCTGTGGTGCTGCGCTCGACTGTGTTTGGCCGGTACGTGTTTGCCATCGGCTCGAACGAAGACACCGCGCGGCTGTGCGGCATCCGCGTGAACGCAAACAAGGTGGCGATTTACGCCTTGGCCGGCGCGTTCTTCGGCTTGGCCGGTGTGATGCAGTTTTCGCGACTGACGCAGGGCGATCCCTCGGTGGCGATCGGGCTGGAGTTGCAGATCATCGCTGCGGTGGTCATCGGCGGCGCGAGCCTGAGCGGCGGCGCGGGCAGCATCCCCGGTTCGGTGATCGGCGCGTTCATGATGGCCTGTTTGGCCAACGGCTCAAGCATCAAGGATTGGCCCAACTACATGCAGGAAATCATCATCGGCGTGGTCATCATCCTCGCCGTCGGCATGGACAAAGTGGAGCCGATGTTGCAGCGATATTTCCGGCGCGGAAAATAAAATGCAGATGTCGCTGCGCTTGGCCAAGGGGGCAGGGCGGTTTACGATGCGCCTCTTTCGGTGGCCAAGGGGTTCATAAAAATAGCCGGGGCAAGGGAGCACAATCTCAAGAATCTGACGCTTGAGATTCCGCGCGACAAGCTGGTGGTGATCACCGGGCCAAGCGGCTCGGGGAAATCGTCGCTGGCGTTCGACACGCTGTTTGCCGAGGGGCAACGCAAGTATGTCGAGACGCTTTCGTCGTACGCCCGGCAATTCCTCGATCAACTCCAAAAGCCGGACGTCGATCACATCGAGGGTCTCTCGCCGGCGATCGCCATTGAGCAGCGCTCTTCCGGCGGCAACCCCCGCTCGACCATCGCCACCACCACGGAGATTTACGATTATTTGCGCTTGCTGTTTGCCAACGTTGGCCAGGCGCATTGCCCGGAGAGCGGCGAGCCGATTTCGCGGCTGAGCACGAGCGACATTATTGAGCAACTGCTCGCGCTGCCGGAGGAGACGCGGGTGATGCTGCTCGCGCCGGTGGTCGAGAAAAAGAAGGGCGAATTTCGAGACGTGCTGGAGAAGTTGGCCCGCGAGGGGTTCGTGCGGGCGCGCATCGACGGCGAGTTGGCAGAACTCGAGGCCAACGCCCGCTTCAAACTCGACCCGAAAAAAGCGCACTCGATCGAGGTCGTGGTTGATCGCCTCGTTGTCAGCGACAAGGCGCGCGGCCGCCTGGCCGACTCGGTCGAAACCTGCCTCAAGTGGGGCGAGGGCAAAATCATCGCGCTGCACCAGACACCCGACCTCGACCGCTCGCAGTGGCGGGAGAGCAAGCTGTCGAATCGATTGACCAGCCCGGCCACCGGCAAAAGCTACGACCCGATGACGCCGAAACATTTCTCGTTCAACTCGCCGTACGGAGCCTGTCCGGCCTGCTCTGGGCTTGGCCAGCGGCCTGTGTTCGACGAGGAATTGATGGTCGGCGACCCCGACAAGACACTCGAGCAGGGCGTCATTCTGCCGTGGACGAAGGGAGGCGCGCGAATGGTCGCCCACTACAACGGGTTGCTGAAAAATCTGGCGCGGCATTATGGGGTGGACTTGGCCAAGCCGTACCGCCGCTTGGCCAAGCGCTTCACGGAGGCGCTGTTTCACGGCTCGAGCGACGAGACGATCGATTTTCAATTTACGCGCAGCGGCAACCAAACGACGACGACCAAGCCATTCGACGGCATCCTCGCCAACCTCAACCGGCTGTATGAGGAGACGAGCAGCGAGACGACGCGCCGCCGGCTCCGGGCGTTCATGAGCCCGCAACGGTGCGAGACTTGCGAGGGGCAGCGACTCCGCGAAGTGGTGTTGGCGGTGACGATGCGCAGCGCGAACCAAGCCGAGGGCGAGCGGCGTTTTGGCGGCTTGTCGATCATGGACGTTTGCCGGTTGTCGATCGACGAGGCGCTGCGGTTTTTCGACGGACTGGAACTCGACGAGATGGGCAAAAAAATCGCCACCGACGTGGTGCGCGAGATTACGTCGCGACTCGGTTTTTTGCAGGGCGTCGGCTTGGGCTATCTCACGCTCAACCGCACCAGCGGCACGCTCAGCGGCGGGGAGGCGCAGCGCATCCGCTTGGCCACGCAGATCGGCGCGGGGCTGGTGGGCGTGCTGTACATTCTCGACGAGCCGAGCATCGGGCTGCACGCGCGCGACAACGAACAGTTGCTCGCCACGCTCGAGGGGTTGCGCGACTTGGGCAACACGGTGCTCGTCGTTGAGCACGACGAGGAGACGATTCGCCGGGCCGATTACGTCATCGACATGGGGCCGGGCGCCGGGCTTTACGGCGGCGAAGTCGTCGCAGCCGGTTCGCTGGAAAAAGTCCTCGCCCACAAAAAATCGCTCACGGCGAAGTACCTGCGCGGCGACTACAAGATTGATGTGCCGGCCAAGCGCGTCGGGCCGAATGTGGTTCGCGGTTTTCTCGAAGTCTTCGGCGCGTCGGAGAATAACTTGCAGGACGTCCATTTGAAAATCCCGCTTGGAACGATCACCTGCGTGACAGGTGTCAGCGGTTCTGGCAAAAGCACGCTGATCGACGATGTGTTGCGGCGGGCGTTGTTCCGCAAGTTTTACAATTCAAAGGATCGTCCGGGCAAATTCAAGGCACTGCGCGGCGAGGAAGCTCTGGGCAAGGTGATTGTTGTTGATCAGTCGCCGATCGGCCGCACGCCGCGCAGCAACCCGGCGACGTACACCGGCATCTTCAATCAGATCCGCGACCTGTTCGCCGGTTTGCCGGCGTCGAAGATTCGCGGCTACGGCGCGAGTCGGTTCAGCTTCAACGTCAAGGGCGGTCGCTGCGAAAAATGCCAGGGCGGCGGTTTGCTGAAAATCGAAATGAACTTTCTGCCGCCGATCTACGTGACGTGCGAGTCGTGCAACGGACGGCGTTACAACCGTGAGACGCTCGAGATTCATTACAAGGGGCGCAACATCGCCGATGTGCTCGGCATGACCGTCGATGAGGCGATGACTTTTTTTCGGGCGTTTCCCAAGATTTGCGATCCGTGCGCGACGCTCTCGGAGGTCGGCTTGGGCTACCTCAAGCTGGGCCAGCAGGGCACGACGCTCAGCGGCGGCGAGGCGCAACGGGTGAAGCTGGCGACCGAGTTGAGCAAACAGTCGCGCGATCACACGCTGTTTATTTTGGACGAGCCGACGACCGGATTGCACTTTCACGACATCGCGCGTTTGCTCGATGTGCTGGCGCGGTTGCGCGACGCGAACAACACGCTGGTCGTCATTGAGCACAACATGGACATTATCAAGTCGGCGGATTGGGTGATTGATTTGGGGCCGGAAGGCGGCAACGATGGCGGCCGGATTGTTGCCGAAGGCCCGCCCGAGCGAATCGCCGCCGTTGTAGGCAGCCACACGGGCCGCTTTCTCGCCGCCGCGCTTGGCATGGAACATTTGCTGGAAGAAAAATGAATCGGTTGTTGCTGACAATATTGAACGGAGTTTTTGCGCTGACTCTGACCGTGCCGCCGGCGCTTGGCCAAGCGGAAGATCCGCAGGCGAAAGCCAAGGCCAATCGGGCGTTCGACGTGGCCAAGCGCTTCTTCCGTGACGGTATGTTTGCCACCGCCATCGAGCGGTTCGATACATTGGCCAAGGCGCATCCCGGCTCGGCCCACCACGCCGAGGCGGTGTTGCTCAAGGGGCAGGCCCGGTTTCAGCTTGGCCAATTCGAGACTGTGGCATCCGGGTTGGCGGCCGGGTTGCAGAGCGCCGGGCCGTGGACGGATCGGTACCTGTTTTGGATCGGCGAGGCGCAGTTTGCGCTTGGCCGGTTTGACCAGGCGGCGGCCAGTTACGGCCAGTTGATCGAGAAGCATCCCGGCTCCGCACGGGCCTTGACGGCGGCGCTTGGCCAAGCGCAGTCGCTCTACAAACTTGGCGACCTAAAAAAGAGCATCGCCACTCTCGAGCCGGCGGACGGGCCGTTTCAGCGCGCGGCTAGCGCGCGGCCAAGCGACCCGTTGATCGTCGATGGACGGTTGTTGCTGGCCAATGCCTACTTTGAGCTCGGGGAACTGGGCGCGGCGCGGCTGCTGCTCGAGAACCTGCCGGACACGGGGCTGTTACCGGAGCGATTTTGGCGGAAACATCACATGCTGGCTTCGGTGTACCTCGGCGAAGCCAGACTTGACCGCGCCCTGGGCGGCGCGACGAACCTCGTGCAACTGGCCAAGGGCATCGCAGACCCGGTGTTCGCCGCCCGGTCGGTCGATTTTCACGGCGACGTGCTGCGGCGCATGGGCCAGCCGGACGCCGCTGTTGGGCTGTACGAGCAGAATCTGGCCACCAATGTTCCGCCCGACTGGCGCCGCTCGGCGCTGCTGAAAATTGTCGATCTTTACGTCGAGGAAAACCGGCTGAGCAATGCGGTGCAGAGGCTGCAGCGCATGTTCATCCGCCACCCCGGCGATCCCGCGACCGGGCTGTCGCACCTCACGCTGGGCGAGCTGCGGCTGCGGCAGTTTTACGGGCTGCCGGATGCGAGCCGGCTCAATTCCACCAACCTGCTCAGCGAGGCGCTGGGACATTTTGACGTCATCCTGAAAGGCGACGCCGATGCCGATCTGATGGGTAAATCGTGGCTTGGCCGTGGCTGGGCGCTTTGGGAGTGGGGGAACCTGTCCGGCAAGGGCTTTCAGCTGAGCTTGGCGCAGCAGGCTTATTCGAACGCCGTGGCCGGGTTGCCCAAATCCGTGGAGCAAGCCGTCGCGCAATTCAAAGTGGCCGACTGTTTGTTCCGCAGGGCGGACTATGCCGCGGCCTCGGGCAAGTACTGGGCGGCGATCGGCATCGCCACCAACACCGTCGGTTTCGACAACCAACTTGTGGACCAGGCGCTGTATCAAATAGTGCGAAGCGGCGTCGAGCGGCAGGACTTGCCCAGCGCAAGCCAGGCCGTGAGCCACCTCATCGAGTGGTTCCCGAGCAGCTTTTACAGCGACCGCAGCCTGCTGCTGTACGGGCAGGCACTGAACCGGCAGGGCAAGCCGTCCGAGTCGCGCACCGTGCTGGCTTCGTTCGCCAAGGTGTTCCCGAAATCCACCCTGCTGCCCGAGTCGCAACTGGCTGTAGCGCGAACGCATGTCATGGACGGTAGTTGGGTGTCGTCGATCATCGAGTACGACCGCTGGGTGACCAATTACCCGGCGCACCCGGCACTGCCGCAGGCGGAGTTCGACCGCGCCTGGTTGAACCATCAGGCCGGCAACCCGGCCAAGGCGTTTCAGTTGTTCACCAATTACGTGGTGCGCTTCCCGAGCAATCCACTCGCGCCGGTGGCGCAGAAGTGGATCGCCGACCACCAGTTCCAGTCCGGCAAATTTGCCGAGGCCGAGCAGGGCTACCGTCGGCTGTTCGAGAACACAAATCTGCTGGCCAACGTGCCCGGCATGGAGTGGGAGGCGCGGCTCAGTGCCGGTCGCTCGGCGTTCTTTCGGCAGGAACACGCCGCCGCTGAACTGCTGCTGGCATCGGTCGTCAACGCCACCAATGCACCGGTCGCCGAGCAGGCCCGGGCGGAGTTTTACCTGGGCGACGTGGCCGCCGATCAGTCGCAGCGCATGCCCACGAACCTGCTTGATGCGTTGCCGCACTATCAGCGCGTGGCCAACGAGATGATCGGCAGTCCGCTGCATTCGCTCGCGTGGGGCCGCGTGGGCGATTGCCATTTGCAGTTGGGCAACCTCGGCCTGGCGGCGGAGGCGTACCGGGCCGTCACCGAACTGCCGGGCACCGACGTGACCACCCGCAGCCAAGCGGGACTCGGCTTGGCACGAGTGCTCGACGAACAGGCCAAGGCCGCCGGCGAAACGGAGGAGCGGGAAGAACTCCTGAAACGCTCGCTCGAGCAGTGCATGGAGATCGTGTTTGGTGGCAACCTCCGCTCGGCCAACGAGAAGATGGATCCGTTTTGGGTGAAGGAAGCCGGGCTGATGGCCGGTCGTTTGGCCAAGCGGCTTGGGCGCGCGGAGCAGGAACAAAAAATTTATTCCCGCTTGGCCAAGGAGTTGCCCGGCATGCCGCTTTGGTCGGCCAAACTCGACGCCTTGCAGGCCAAGCCGAAGGCAACCGAAAAACCGTGATGCTTGGCCTGAAGGACTTGGCCACCATTGCTGCGGAGCACGCTGCCGACCTTGATGCCGAATTGCACCCGTTCGACATCGCGGGCCAAATGAGTTTCCCTTCCGCGCAACCGGCAATCATGGGAGTGATCAACCTTTCCGCCGACTCGTGGTATCAGGAGAGCATCCGTACAAGCGTCGAGTCGGCCGTCGAGCGCGGCATCGAGTTGCGGGCGCAGGGGGCCGACATCATCGACATCGGCGCGGAATCAACGCTTGGCCAAGCGCAGCGGGTCAGCGCCGGCGAGCAGAGGCAAAGGCTCCTGCCGGTGATCGAACAACTCGCCGCCGAGGGCGTCATTGTTTCCGCCGAGACTTACGACGCCGAGGTGGCCAAGGCCTGTCTCGAGGCTGGGGCCAAGGTGCTGAACCTCACCGGCACGGCGGCCAGCGAGACCATTTATCGCCTCGCCGCCGAGCACGATGCAGCGGTGATCGTCTGCTACGTCGCCGGCGACAACGTCCGCGACGTTGGCGACTTCCCGCTTGATGACGATCCCATCCCGCGCATGGCCGACTACTTCGCGCGCGAGATCGAAACGGCCGGGCGTTGCGGCTTGGCCAAGGGATTCGTCGATCCCGGGCTCGGTTTTTACTACGAAAACCTTCAGGACAGCTCGATGCGGATTCGGCACCAGATAAAAACATTCCTGAACGCCTTCCGCCTCCGCAGACTGGGCTGGCCGGTGTGCAACGCTCTGCCGCACGCGGTCGAGTGTTTCGGGGAGGAAGTGCGAAGCGCCGAGCCGTTTTTTTCCGTGCTCGCCGCGTTGGGGAAAACGGATCTGTTCCGTACGCACGAAGTCCCACGCGTCCGCGCGGTGCTCCGGACACTGGGGGTTTACTGAGCCTGTTCCGGTGCGCCGCCGGGGAAGGTGTGGGTCAGCGGTGTGGCCAGCTTGACCGCGTGCTCACCCTGAAGCTCGAACGCCGCCAATTTCACTGCATTGCGGGCATTGATGATCTCGTGCTCGGCCTTGAGGTTGTAAAGCAGCCTCCATTTCACGGCGTGGTCGCCATTCTCGATCAGCTTGATGATGCCCTCCCGCTCGGGGTTGATGGTAGCGGTGATTTTGCAGGCTCTTTTCCAGACATCGAGCAAGTAGGCTTGCGCTGTTTCCGAGTTCGTCTCGTAACCGATGTTGAACTCGACGTAGTCATAAATTCCCTTTCTTGACTCGGTGGTGAGTATTTCCACCTGTTTGTTCAGCAACAGGGAATTGGGGATGGTGATGTTGTGGTTGCGGATGACGTCGCGCAAAAGCGTCAGTGTGGTGCGGGTCTCGAGCACGATTGCGAGGATGTTTTCATCGGGGATGCGGATGACATCGCCCCGTTCGACGTTGCCGTTGCTAATGACGATGATGCCGCTGATGAAATCCTTCAGCCAATAGTCTTTTGTCGTGAAAACCAAGACGGCGAGTGCTCCGAGGAAACTGGTGGTCTGGAGCAGCCACTCAAGTTTCCACAGGTTGAGGAACACTAGCCCGGAGATCACTCCGAGAGTCAGCAAAGCGATGAGTCTGAGATTGTTCGAAGTGTAAGACCCCACATAAATGGATGAGCCTTCGACCTCCCGTTTGCGCCCGTATTTTTTGAGGATGACGGCGTGAGTTAGTTGCCAGATGAGATACGTCAGCAACACCAGCAGCCCGGTGTGGCTGATGTTTGAGCCGAGCTGAAACTGAAAGGCTACGGCAAAAAAGTACGTTAAGAACAGGGCTGCGTTTAGTATTCGCAGTAACCGAAGCTGGACCGGCGCCGCGCCGACGGTTTGCACACTGAGATGGTTGATGATTTGCCTGCCGAAAATGAGGATCACCAAATTGATGATGAACGTGACGTAATGGATCGACTCGAGATTGGTGAAGTAATTCAACAGGCCTTCGAATCCAAGATCTCTAATCGAATCGACGACATTGCCACGGCGTTGGTGGAGGTGATGCTGTTTGTCTCGTTCATGGTTATGTTTTTAAATCACTCGGTGCGAAGCAGTCGGATCCGACGCACGTCCATGATGGCGCCACCCGCTTTTTTGATCGGCCTGATCCAAAACCGGTGTTCGCCCTTGGCCAGACTCACAGTGCCGACTTTTCGCTGGACGAAATTTTGAAAATGGCCGGTGTCTTTCACTGTGAACTGAAGAGTTTGTCCGGCGACTTCAAGCGCGACGAGGCTGCCGCCGTGGCCCTTGCCGCAGCCTTGGTGAATTTCCACATTGAATCTCCCGCCGCTCGTCACGGTGAAGTCCCAGTGAACTTGATCGCTGACATTCACCCAGTAACCGACCGTGTTTTTGTGCGGCTTGGTTTCGTACTGCACCTTCGTGCTGTGCAAAGTCACGTCGCGGGCGTGCAGCAACACCGAGTGGTCAAGCGCTTGGCCAATCGCTTCGCCCTCCGGCGCGGGGCGCAGAATAAGCGCGCGAACCTTCGGCGTGTTGCCGCGAAACTTGAGATCCAGTTTCTGTTTGCCGGGCACCACGAAATAAATCTTCCCGAGCGTAACATTGCGGAAGCGGTTGGCCGCGCCGGTCGCCTCAAGTTGGGTCGGGATGCGGTACGAACTGATGTTCGGCACGGCGGTGCTTTTGCCCTTGGCCAAGCTGTAAACCAGTTCGACCCAATACTTGCCGGGGCGTGATGCGTTGTACTCCCAAGAGTGCGCTTGGCCAAGCGGATCGCCGGTTGGCTTCAGGACGATCCTCCCGTCCGGCAGTTGCGGCTTGTCGGCGAAACGGTCTGTGCTAACTTCGTGTTTTTTACCGTCGTGAGTTTTCAGCCCGGTGTCGGTAATGCTGAAATCAAGGTGCCGGAGCTTCAGCCCGTCCTCGATAAAAACATTCGCAATCCGCTCAAGCGAATCGGCGTGAAGAACCAAACTAGTGAGGGTAAAAAATAAAAGAGAGATCAGTGGCTTCATTTGTGTTGGGTTAATTTGTTGAGTTTTTGGAGGGGGCGCGGGCCGACCCAGCGGGTATTGTGTTTTTTGATCCAACCGTCGTCGAGTTTGGGGCGGGGTTCGCGGCCGTAGCGTTGGGCGTCCATGCCGTGCCACGGGAGCGGCTCGACGGTCCAGCCTTGGGCGACGTGAAAGTCGGCGTCTTTGTCCCAGCCACTGGTGAACAGAAAAAAGTGGCGCGTGGTGTTAGGCGGTCGGCTTGGCAGCTTGGCCGCAGCAAAGTCGAGCGTCAGTTCGTCGCCGGCGGCGATGAGGGCGAGTCGGTTGTCCTTGGCGGCGACGAGTTCATCGACCTCGCTGTAACGAGTGACCCAGCCGGAGGGGGTGATGCGCCAGTTCGGTGTGTCGCTGGTTTGGCCGTGGATCGGGGTCAGCGGCAGGTGGCTTGGCAACTCTTCAGTCGCGCCGTAGCCGTGCCAGTGCAAGTCGGTTGTGCTCGGATGCATCTCGGCAACGGAGGGCAAACTCGTCTTTTCAAAAAGAGCGATTCGGTTCCAGTGAATCTCGAACGCCATCGAAAGCCGAAGCCGCTTGGTGCCCCTTGGCAACTTGCCGGCCAAGTCCACGACGATGGTTTTGGTTTTGCCAACCGGCGCGCCGACGGTCACGTCGATGTTTTGCCATGTGTCGTCGGCGAGTTGCGCCTCGAGGGTGGGAAAGGGGAACGGCAAATCGGCGTGGTGCGAGGCGGCGATGTTGGCCATGCCGCCGCCAAAATGCAGCCAGCCGGTCATGGCCAAGGCGAGCGGCGCGGCGGTGTCGAGCGGGCCGAAGTCGAGTTCGATCGAGTACGGCTTGGCCAAGCCGCGAAGTTGCGGCAACCGCAGCTCGACCGGCGACACCCACTGGTCGTCGTTGGCCTGCAATGCGCCGGTGATGTCGAGTCCGTCGCTGCGCTTGGCGTGGCGGAGGGGGGTGCGTTTGGCCAAGGCGGCGAGGCCGGCCGGCGGGTACGGGCCGCTTGGACGCAGCTTGGTTGTGGGGTGGACTTCGGTGCCGGTTGGCACATCGACGGCGAGCAGCTTGGCTTCGTCGAGATACAGGATTTCCCGCAGTTCCTCGGTGAGTTGCAGGCGGTAGTTGCCATCGATCGGCTTGAAGTTCGACTCGTCGCCGATCCACACGATTTCGTCCGGGTCGGCGTCGATGTAAACGCCCTCGGCAACGGGCAGGCCAAGCGGCGACGCGCCGAGCAGGTCGGTGACAAAGCGATGTTTTTCACCGTCCCAAGCGTAGAGGTACGGGCAGGAGCCGGTCGGCAAAATCAGCTCGGTGAGAGTGATGGTCTCGCCGGGTTTGACCTGCACGTCGAGGTTGAAAAGGGAGAGGTCGAACCAGCGGGCGTTGAGCGAATGGAGCAGTTTGTTTTTGCCGATGCCGATTTCGATGGGCAGCGACTGGACGGTGCGCTTGAGGCGCAGGCCATCGGTGACGGTCTCGACTTGGATGCCGATGCCGCTGGCGTTGGAGCGGTTGCCGTAAAGGCGGATTTTGAGTTGCCCATTGGCGTTGCCGCCTTCGTTGCGGAGATATTTCAGGCCGGACTCGTCAGCGAGAAGTAGGTCGGAGTCGCCGTCGCGGTCGATGTCGGCAGCAGCGAGTTGGCTGACTTG